>JAPLXX010000047.1 GCA_026395855.1 Candidatus Pacearchaeota archaeon
ACCATTTATTATAGCATCTGCAAAGGTTTGATTTGCAATAACTGTTCCTCCTGTTGAACTGTCATATATTTCAATTGTGAGATTTCCAGAGGAAAGCAAATATCCTGTAGAATTTTTAACAGTTGTTCCCTGATCTGAAATCAAAACAGCTGTTACAACTGTTAGAAAGAACGTAATTGCAAAAATAGAACTTATAAGAATCTTTTTCATTTTTTCCCCTCCTTTTCCAGTAATTTAATAAGTGCTTTATTCAAGGAAATAGAACGGGGGACTGTGTTTTTCCAGGAAGCCCATATTTCTTCAGGTATTTCTAATAAGAATTTCTTTGATGCACCCGGCTTTTTGACTTTACTTATCATTACTAAGTAATATTAACTCTCTTTTACTTATTCTTAATAATAGTTAGTAAGTATTTAAAGCTTATTATTCAACTAATGAATACTAAGAAAACCCTGCTAAGCAGATGAATCAAAATCAGATTTTACTTCTCACAGAATGTTTGGCACCGCATGCCATGCATTTTATAAAAGTTATTCTGTCTTCTCTCATTAATTCTGTATCTGGCTTGCCGCATTCTTTACATATAACAAATTCCCTTGCATATTCTTCTATCTTTTGATTTATCTTTGAACTTGGAACTTTTATGTTAAGAACAAGCCTGTCTCCTTCTTTCTGGCCAGAAGCTGCAAGTTCTTTCAGCAGAAACTTCTGCAGATGCTCAGGATTTCTTCTGAAAACCGAGACAATCTGGCAAAAATTTGTGATTATTGTTTTCTTTCCTTCAAAATGCCCTTCTGCCTTGGGAAATTCAAATCTTTCTCCGTTTCCTTCTGCCTTTTTTATTTTTCCGTAAGCTTCTTCAAGCAGTTTTTCATAGTTTTCCATGTTTTTACGAGAATCATGTGCTTTTTAAGCATTCCCACACACTCCTCTGCTAAGAATTATTAATGTAAGAATAAGTTTTAACAGTAATTGCTGCTTATTATATTAAAATTTAGAAAAACCCAATTATCCCAAATATCTTATCTTGCCGGGGCGCGGCTCAAAAACAATTCCTTCTTCGAGAAGTTTTTGGATTTCTTTGTTGATTATCGCAGGAGAGAATTCCTGCAGCTTCATTATCAATTTTTCAGTTTCCACCCCGCCTTCTTCCTCTGCATCTTTTATCATATCAAGAATTCTGTCTTTTATTGCAGTTATCTGCTCTTTTTCCATAGAGCTTCCTGAAACAGCTTTTTCCTTTTCTGTCTCAAGCTTTCTTATCAAAAGATATTTTGGATTCATCTCTTTTATTATTTCAGGAGAAATATAAAGTTCTGAATTCCAGTATCTAACAACGCCAATTACAACAACTGTCTGTCCCTGAACGAAATTCTTGAATTTTTCTGTTTCATCTCCAAATGCTTTCAGCCTTATTTGACCAGAGCCGTCATCAACTGTGAATGAAACATATTTTGTTTCCCCCAAGCTTTCGTATTTGTCAACTATATTTCCTATAACATTGACTCTTACTATTTTTTTATCTCCGAGCTCAAGAAAACCGAATCTTTCTGTTCCAGAAACAGAATTCATCACAGGTTTTCCTATAAGAATATCGCCTATTCTGAATTTGTATGCTGTGTTTCTTTTGAATTGCTGTTCTGCCATTTTTTATTTATTATTTAAAACTCAGATTATTTTATTTAAGTAATCGCATGAATAATCTTTAATTATATGCTCTACTCTGTTTTTCATATTAACACTTTTTTAGTTATAATCTTTCCTTTAACTTTATTATTATCTTTAATAATATCCTTTTTATACTCCGATTTTAATTTACAGAAGAACCTAGGTTCTTCCGACATAACCTCTTCTTGGCCTAAATATTACTCCACTAACATCTAATTTAGTTATTGCTTCCTCAATCTCGTCTTTTGTCAATTTTCCTTCGAGCTCTTTTTCAATTTCTTCTATAGGAATCATTTTTCCAAGCCTGCTTTCAAGCTTGGTGATTACATCTCGGACAATGAAAACCTTGTTTCTCTGAGATGCAGGCATTCCGCCCGTTCCCCTGTCAATGTCAAAGGTTTTTGATTCATAATCATAGCCAACTTGCATTAAATAATATTTTATTATTTCAATAGCTCTTTTTGCATCGCTTAAATCAACTGTTTCGCTTAACCGCATTTTTGCAGAAGCTTCTGCCATTCTTATCAAAGCCTGCAGCTGTCGTGCAGATATTGGAATAGGGCGAACAGCGCCTTCTGCAGATACAGGGGTATTCCTGAGCTCGACGTAAAATTCTTTTATTTCTTCAACAGCTTTATCGCTGAGAAAAGGCTTTATTCTTTGTTTTGCATAAGCAACATATTTTCTTAGAAGTTCTTTTGAAATTATCATTTCTTCTCCCATTTTCTGATGCTCATGGAGAACATGGGTTGCTATTAATTCATCTTTTTCTTTGTTTGGTAAATCCCTCAATGGAAAAATTACATCAAATCTATTTATCAATGTAGGAGGCAAATCTATCTGCTGGGCAATTGACTGGAAAGGATCAAATCTTCCGAATTTTGGATTTGCAGCTGCCAAAACAGAAGTTTCTGCTCTTAATGTTGCGTGAACATTTGCTTTTGAAATTGTAACTGTCTGCTGCTCCATAGCCTCGTGCATCGCGCTTCTGTCACCAGGGTCCATTTTTTCCAGTTCATCTATGCAGACAAGCCCTTTATTTGCAAGAACCATTGAGCCTGCTTCTAAGCTCCAGCCACGAAGATATTCATCACGGACAACTGTTGCTGTCAAGCCTGCGCCAGATGTGCTTTTTCCCACAACATATCTTCCTTTTGGGGATATTCTTGCCATAAAACTCAGCATTACTGATTTAGCAACACCTGGGTCACCGATTAATAAAATATGAATATCTCCCCTGCTTCTCTGCCCGTCTGCGTGTGTTTTTATAACTCCTCCGAACAGCTGAAGAATCAGGCATCTTTTTATTTCTTCATAACCCCAGACGCTTGGAATAATGCTTTGCGTGAGTTTTTCGAAAACTTTTGGATCTTGTGCAAGCTCAAGAATTTGTTTTTCATCTTCATCATTTATATCCAATTCTTCAAAAGTTTCTTCAAGAGGAATTAAGTTGTTGGCCTCTACGGCAAGTTCAAATCTTGTTGAAAGTCCTCCTGTTTGCAAAGGAACAGGAACTTCTTTCAGGATTCCAATGACTTTTACTCTGCTTCCAGGAGTTGTTTTTTCCTCCATATTAGGTTCTACCAAATCTTCTTTAAGAAAAATGTTCATTCTTTTTGGCTGTTCCCCGCCTGTGAGTGCTTCTGGTGATTCTTCAATAACAAGCCTTTGAGTATCTACCATTTCTTTGCTTATGAGCTTGAAATTTCCACGCCTTCCGCATGAGCACCTTGATGGC
>JAPLXX010000030.1 GCA_026395855.1 Candidatus Pacearchaeota archaeon
AGCTGCAGAAGCAGCAGACATAATAAAGCCGACACTTGCTATTCCAATGCATTGGGGAACTGTGGTCGGAACAGAAGAAGACGCAAAAGAATTTGTTGAGTTGTGCAAAGAGAAAGGAATAAGGGCGGAGATTTTGGAGAAGGAGTAAGGAATTCTTTAAAGACAAATTTTTAAGTTTCTGATTCTTGATTTAAACATGATTAAAGGTTCAAAACATTCTAAAGAAACAAAAATAAGATTAAGTGAGTTTAACAAAGGATTTCATTCATCTCCAAGAACAGAATTCAAAAAGGGATTAGTACCTTGGAATAAAGGTATACCTATGAATGAAGAAACAAAAAAGAAGTTAAGTAACTCTCATAAAGGAAAACCTGCTTGGAATAAAGGAAAATCTCCTTCTCAAGAATCTAAAAAGAAAATGAGTGAAGCCCAAAAAAAGAGAACGTCTAATCCAGAATGGAAAAAAAGACAAAGTGAGATGATTAAGAAAGTATGGCTTAATCCAGAAATAAGGAAAAGACAAAGTGAATCTCATAAAGGTCAAATTTCTTGGATGAAAGGAAAGAAACACTCTCCCGAATCTCTTTTGAAGATGAGTCAATCTCATAAAAATGTTTCTTCTAATCTTGAAGTAAAGAAAAGGATGAGTCAAGCGCAAAGAAAACGATTTGAGAAAGAAATTCCTTGGATGAAAGGAAAGAAACACAGTCCTGAAACTCGTTTAAAGATTATTGAATCTATCAAAAAAGTAATGTCTAACCCTGAAGTAAGAAAGAAAAATTCAGAGCGTAACAGAAAAAATATCTTAAGATTATATGAATCTGGTACTTTTCCACGCCAAGAAAACACTAAACCTGAAAGACAAATAAAAGAAGAATTGCTAAAAAGAAGGTATATAGAAGATGAAGATTTCATTCATCAGTATAAATTTATGAACAAGTTTATGTGCGACTTTTGTTTTCCTCAGCAAAAAGTTATTGTTGAAGTTTATGGAGATTTTTGGCATGCAAATCCAAAAAAATATCCCATAAGTAGTAAACTTCATCCACACCAAATAAAAGATATAGGGAGAGATAAATCAAAAGAAGCATATATAAGAAAAGTAGATAATGGTTCTTGGACTTACCTTATTCTTTGGGAAAGTGATATTAACAAAAATGTTTCTGAATGTGTTGATAAGATTGAAGAAGTTTTGGCTGAGAAAAAGACAGATTTAAATAAAAGGTTCAATTAAAAGGAATATGGAAACTGAAGAGATAATACAACTTCTTAAAAAATCTGACCTTTATGCTGAACACTCTGCTTGCAATGGTGAATTTAAAATTTCTGATGCTTTGCTCTTTGATGGAACAAAACCATTCCCTTTCAAAGCAATAGAAGTCCAGAAGAATCTAGAAGAAGCATTAAAAGAGAGGCAAGAAGAATTAAAGAAAAGTATGAAAAAAGCAACTACTGGTGCACAAACTACTGCAAAATCTGTTAACGTTGGTAAATTATTAGAAAAAGTTTTCCCAACTATGAATGATTTTAAATGGGAATTATCTGATTGCAGATTTTTAGGTGACCCAATAGACCTTATAATTTTTCATGGTTTATCTGCAGGAAAAGTTGAGTCTATTCGGTTTCTTGAAGTTAAAAGTGGGAAAGCAGTGCTTAATAAACATCAAAAAAGCATAAAAGAAGCCATAGAAAATAATAAAGTAAAATATGAGGAATTCAAATGAATAGTCTATTTGAAGAAATTAGTGAGTTTAGAAAGATACTTTGCATTTGTCCATGTTGTGGAGAAATAGTAAGAGTTTCAGATTTACATTTAAAAGTAAAAAAGCCAACTGTTAAAACTTGGTTAGATACTTATGAAGCAAGGATAATCGCAATGAGTAAAGAAGAGGAAAAATTTGATGAAAAAGAACAAAAGATTAGAGATGAAGCAGTTGAGAAGGGAAGAAATCAGGCTAAAAAAATAGTAAATAATGTTGTTTTACCAATATTCAGAAAACTAAAGCTTAATCCATTTGATGTTAAACCAGTTCTTAGTCCCGTAGATTTTTTAGTATTTGATGGAATGACTGATAAAGATAAAATAAAAGATATTATTTTCCTATCAAAAATATCCAAGATAGAATCTATGAATCTAATAAGAACGCAAATCAAAGAAATTATCTCTAAGAAAAATTATACTTGGCAAGTGGGTAGAATAG
>JAPLXX010000001.1 GCA_026395855.1 Candidatus Pacearchaeota archaeon
AGCTGCAGAAGCAGCAGACATAATAAAGCCGACACTTGCTATTCCAATGCATTGGGGAACTGTGGTCGGAACAGAAGAAGACGCAAAAGAATTTGTTGAGTTGTGCAAAGAGAAAGGAATAAGGGCGGAGATTTTGGAGAAAGAATAGGAAATTCTTTCTACGTTTCCATTTCTGGAAAGAGAAGGAATAATTTTTAAGAGTTTTTATTTTACAGGAATTATTTTAAAGTAAGTATCTTTAAGTAAATTATGGAATTTGAAATTGATGTTAGTGGTGAAGATTTGTTTTCTAAAGATTATACTATTTGTGTCGCACAAAAAAATAATGAATCTCAAAAACCCATAATCTTTGGATATAAATTTACAGAAGAAATTTTAAGAATTTTAAAATCTAGACATGGACAGAAGAAATATAGGTATGGTTCTTCGCAATCACAGAAAGCTCTTTTTAAAATTCGCCTTTATTGTATAGTAATCTATTTTATTATCAAGCATATTCAAAAACAGAGCATTTTTGATTCTGGAATTTACTTAAATTTATGCAGAGATTTTGAAGGAAGAGAAAATGATATAAAATCCAATCTTAACTATTTTTTAAGAGATGTTTTAAAGTTAGAAATTAAAAAAATGCACTTTTGTAAACTTGAAAAAGGTTCTAATGCAGATGGGTATGCTTTTATGATGAGAAAAGACAAGAAAGATTTAATGAAGGATTATTATTTAACATTAAAGATAGAAGATTTTGAGATATTCTTAAAAGAATAAAAATTGTGCCAACGGACATATAGCCGAAACCTAGTTAGCCCTTTAGGACTTAAACCTAATGAACGCCCTAGCATTTGGCACATTATATCATGTTAAGAAAGATTTAAATAATTTTCCTTGTAATAAATATTAGGCACTACTATCTCTTATAAATTAGGCACTACTTATTCAAACTTTCCTCAATTATTTTAATAAAGAGTTAGAATTTTCTGATAATTGATATAAATGAGGGAATAAGAGCAGAGATTCTGGAAAAGAATAAATTTTTAAATAAAAGATTATTATCTTAATAATGAAGAAAGGAGGTTCTACAGGTGAATGGTTCTTTGTTATTTTAGTAATGCTTGTTATTGGTGGTTTAGTTTTTTTTATATCTTCTACTATGTTTTCTAAAAAAGCAGAGGTATATACAAAAAATGAAACAAATAATTTGCTAAAAAATTCATGTACCTATTTTGACTTTTCAACTGGTGCATATCTTGGACAAATACCAAGAACAATATGTAAAAATATAAACATGGAACCAAAATTTTTGATTATTCAAGAAAATGTTCAAGTTCAACCAGGAAGTGGTTATACCATATATTCGGATACAAATTCTCAAGTGGATATCATTTCTTTTGATACTGTATTAACGCAAGCAGTAGATACTCCAGTCCAATATGGGAATCCAAGTGCAAAAAATATAGGTGTATCTAATAAATATACTAATGGATTATTGTGTTGTAGGTAATTTTTATGAATAATTGTTGATTTCTCTGAAGAATTTTTTAGAAAATCTTTAAATAATTTATATTAAAAAGAGTATTTTGGACAAACAAAATATTTTTAAAGAACTAGATATTGATTTCTTTAATTTATTCAATCGGGGGATTGAGTAAGTTAATGTCGTACGATTTCTTTGGTGATAGTTGGAAGTGTATCAGCTATTTAAACTTTTCGAACAATTGTTCGATTAAGGCTGGTATTCCGACGAGATACAGATGAAGCTGGAAGTAAATTCCGCATCACCTCTGTAAACAGAGCTGAAAGGAGGTATAAAATAAAAAACAAAAGATGGTATTAGATTTTGCAAAAGAAGCTGTTCAAAATTCAGCATCTATGAGCATTAACTTTGACGAACTTAAGGCTGGAAAAGCAAACATTAAGGTTATCGGAGTTGGCGGTATGGGTTGTAATGCAGTGACCTGGCTTTTCAATAAAGGAATTGAAGGCGCTACAGTATTTGCAGCAAACACAGATGCCTTGCACCTCAGCGTTTCAAAAGCTGATGAAAAACTTCTTCTTGGTAAGGAATTAACAAGAGGACTTGGAGCAGGCGGAAAGCCAAAAGTTGGGCGAGAGGCTGCAAAAGAGGCAATTGTTGATTTGAAGAAAGCTGTTTCGGGAGCAGATATGGTTTTTGTCCTTTCAGGAATGGGAGGCGGAACAGGAACAGGAGCTGCACCAGTTATAGGACAACTTGCTAAGGAAACAGGAGCTGTTGTTATTGGTGTTGTTACAATGCCTTTTGAAGCTGAAAAAGCAAGAGTTGAAAAGGCAGAATGGGGCCTTCAGGAACTTAGAGAAGTCACAGATACCTGTATTGTTCTTGACAATAACAGACTTGTTGATATTGCAGGGCAGCTCCCAATCGAGCATGCTTTCGCAGTTGCTAACGAGCTTGTTTCTACAATGATAAAAGGAATTGTTGAGACAATCACACTGCCAAGCTTAATCAACCTGGATTATGCAGATGTTTCTGCAATTATGAAAGGCGGAGGCGTAGCTGTTATAGGTATTGGTGAAGACGATTCCTCAGAGCGTGTTGGTCAAGCTGTTAGACAAGCCCTTACACATCCTCTACTTGACGTGGATTACAAAGGAGCTACTGGAGCTTTGATACACATAACCTGCGGACCTGACTTGAAGCTTGAAGAGTTCGACGTTATCGGAAGAACTGTTTCTGAAAACTTGAGCCAAGACGCAAATGTTATTATTGGAGCAAGAATCAGCAAAGAGTTTACTGGTAAAGTTCGTGTCATTACAATAATGACAGGAGTTAAGAGTCCATACGTTTTGGGTAGAGCAATTGAAGAAAACGTAGCACCTAGCAAAGAGATGTCTGACCTGGGAATTGAGGTTTGGAGATAAATTAAAATTTAATCTTCAAATAAATTTTATTTTTCGGTCCAGGGGTTTTGACCCCTGGCTTTTTTATTTTATCTTTAAGAATAAATTTTTATACAGATTAATCTATTCTATATTATGAATTATAAGATGGATGTTTGTAGAAAATCAGAAGAGTTAATTAAAGAGATGATGGAAGAATTAGGATTTATAGTAATTCATTATGGATATGAATACATTTTTCCTAATTTAGCTAATAGAAAAAAATTGTTAAAAGGGAGAGCAGGTGAATTAGTTAGGGGTCAACCAGATTTTTTAATAATTGATAAAGAAACAAATAAAGCATATTTTATTGAAGTAAAGTTCAGGAAATATGGAGAACTTGATGAAAAAGATATATCTGATTTCCCTGAAACGTATATTATTATGGTCTCTTCTGAAGAAATTGTAATTGTAGACGGAGAATATAGAATTAACCACCCAGATAATGAAGAGTGTTTCCGTTTTTTAACAGAGATTGGTCCATTTAGAAATAAAAACAAAAAGATAATCTTAAAGTATGTTAAAAAAGCTAGAGAAATTTTTGCTAATCAATACTAAACCATTAATCCTTCCTCATTCTCTGATTAAAAAATCCCTCAACTTTTGCAGACTCTCTCATCTTTTTCTTGCCGTA
>JAPLXX010000054.1 GCA_026395855.1 Candidatus Pacearchaeota archaeon
GGGATTATTCCTATGGATTCTGCAAAGCACCACCAGGAAAATAAAAATGAAATTTATTTTGAATCTCTTCAGGAATCAGGCATAAAAGAAAGCGAGATAGATGCTATTGCAATTTCTCAGGGGCCTGGATTAGCTCCCTGCCTTTTGCAGGGAATTGGTTTTGCAAAAGAGCTGTCGAAAAAACTGAGAAAGCCCATTGTTCCTGTAAATCATTGCATAGCTCATTTAGAAATAGGAAGAATTACCGGCGCGAAAGATCCTGTTATGCTATACACATCTGGTGCAAACACGCAGATAATAGCTTATGCTTCTGGAAAATACAGAATTTTCGGGGAAACCCTCGACATTGGAGTCGGGAATTTCATAGATACTTTTGCAAGATATGCAGGCATTGGTTTTCCAGGAGGGCCTGCGATACAAAAACTATCTGAAGAAGGAAAAAATTTAATTAAACTTCCATACAAAGTTAAAGGAATGGACATTGCTCTTTCCGGAATACTTACAAATTTAAAACAGAAATTAGAGTCCGGGAAATACAAGCTTCCTGATCTAGCATTTTCTCTTCAGGAAAATGTTTTTGCAATGCTGGTTGAGACAGCTGAACGGGCTCTTGCACACACCGGAAAAAAAGAACTGCTTCTGGGTGGCGGTGTTGCCTGCAACAAACGGCTTCAGGAAATGTGCAGAATAATGTGCAAAGAAAGAGGAGCAAAATTCTTTTGTCCTGAAAATCAGTTTTTAACAGACAATGCAGCAATGATAGCTTATTTGGGAGAAATAATGTTCAATTCAGGAATAAAAATTTCTCATGCAGAGTTAGATAGATTAGATATCAAGCCACGCCAACGTACAGATGAAGTTGAAGTTAGCTGGAAGGAGTAGAGCTATCTGGAAGTTTTTTAGCATAATCTAAAATTTGATATGCTAGATACCCTTTTCTAAGGCCGGTATTATCTGTATGAATAAGAACATCATAGCTAATTTCAAGAGGGGTTCTTTTGACAATTCTTTCTAATCTTCCTCCCTCAAATAAAACAAAGTCTGCTGTATGGGGTTCAACACCTATTAAAAATCTACCTTGCTCTAAATTAACTTCGTATGTCCTTTTTTTTCTTTCCATAGGGGCTTATGCAATAAAATAGGATTAAAAACTTTTCTAACTTCTATCCAGAAACATTTTTGTATTTTTAGACAGAAATTCTGATAATTTTAGTTTTAATTCTTACCAGAAAAGTTTAAAAACAAACTTTCTCCTTAATATTTATCCGATGAACGAATTTTTCGTGAGGAAGATTTATTCTATAAATCTTCTGTCGCTTCGCCCAAGCTTGGTCAAAGCAGAGGGATTCGTTCTATAAAAAATTCAAAAACCAGAAAAAATGGATATATACAGCATAATAGAAAAAGCGAGAAAAACAGGAAAAGTTGAGAAAGGAACAAACGAAGTTACAAAAGCTATAGAAAGAGGCACTGCAAAGCTGGTTGCTTATGCTGCAGATGTTAGTCCAAATGAGATAGTTCAGCATCTTCCGATTTTGTGCAAAGAGAAAAAAATTCCCTGCCGGGAAGTTGACAGCAGGCAGAAACTTGGAATTGCAGTCGGAATTTCTGTGTCAGCATCTTCTGTTGCAGTGATAGACTCTGGCGATGCGGAAAAAGATATTGCTTCTTTAAAATAAAATGAGAAACAGCAGGGGGTTTGAATAATGGGCGGCGCAAAACAGCAAAAATCAAAGCAGCAACAACAGCAGCAATCACAGGCTTCAAAAGGAAGCGATAAAATTCTTGGAGAAGTGGCTCCTGCTCTTGTAGAAGAAATAGTCGGAAGAACAGGGTTTAGGGGAGAAATAACCCAGGTTAGATGCATGGTGACTTCCGGGAGAGATCAAGGACGTTCAATACGAAGAAATGTCAAAGGACCTGTCAGGGTCGGCGATTATCTAATGCTCAGGGAAACAGAAATAGAAGCAAGAAGAATTAAATCAAAGGTCTCAAAAGGTGCTTATACTTAAAATGTCGCTAATTAGTTTAAGAGATTATTCAAGTACAGAAATTTCTTCTGAGATGGAAAGAAAATTGGCTGACCAAAATTTAGTGGGGGTTATTGTTATTAGAAAAAATGCTGTTCCTTTCGAAGGCAGAGATTTAATTAGGGAATTAATAAATTACTTAGAAACAAAAGGTTATCATGTTCTTCCTAAAGAGGATAGTGAAGAATGTCATGTAGCTTACTTTAAATAATAAAATGTCAAAATGCAGTTATTGTGGAAAAGAATACGAGCCTCCAAGGGGGCTTACTTTTGTTCTTAATGACGGAAGCCTGAAATATCTCTGCTCTTCAAAATGCAGAAAAAACATGAAAATGAAGAGGCGAAAAGTAAGGTGGATAAGCAAAAAAGAGTGAAAATCAGCATAAAATCCTAATTTTTTGATTTGTTAATCGATAATGCAAAAATTTCGGCTTTTTGCAATTTTATCGTCGGTAAAACGTTTTTTAGTGAAGAAAACTTTATAAAGGAGAAAATCGTTTTTTAAGTGTAAATTGAACAGATTTCCTGTTCTAAGATTGATTAAAAAAAGCTCAGAATTTAGCAAATGCTATCTGACATAAAACAAACAAAAATGACTGAAAAAAGCACGTATACTGCAGCAGAAATCAAGGTTTTGGAAGGACTTGAAGGAGTCAGGAAGCGCCCTTCAATGTACATTGGCTCAACAGGCAAAGATGGGTTGCATCATTTAGTTTATGAAGTTGTTGACAACTCTGTTGATGAGGCTCTTGTTGGATTTTGCAAGAAGATAAAAGTCACAATAAACAAAAACGGCTCTGTTACTGTAGATGATGACGGAAGAGGAATTCCTGTTGAAAGCCATCCCACATTAAAAATTCCAGCTGTAGAAGTTGCTTTGACAAAACTTCATGCAGGAGGGAAATTTGACAAAAAGACATATTTAATTTCAGGAGGACTTCACGGTGTTGGTGTTTCTGTTGTCAATGCTCTTTCTGAAAAGCTTGTTGTTGAGGTAAAAAGAGACGGAAGAATTTACAGTCAGGAATATTCGCGTGGGCAGACAAAAACAAAACTGAAAGAAATAGGAAAAGCAGAGGGAACAGGAACAACAATTACTTTCTGGCCTGACCCTGAAATATTTTCAACAATTCTTTTTGATTATAAAGTTTTAGAAAATAGATTTAGAGAAATAGTCTTCTTAAATCCGGGGTTAAAAATATTATTAATAGATGAAGCTAAAAATGAAAAAGAAGAGTTTTATTCTGCAGGAGGAATTATAGAATTTGTAAAATGGCTCAATAGGTCAAAAGAAGCCCTTCACAAGCCGATATATTTCAAAAAAGAAGTAGATCATAGCGTTATAGAAGCTGCAATACAATACAACAGCAGTTATCAGGAAAATATTTTCGGATTTGTTAATACAATAAATACTGTTGAGGGAGGAACTCATGTTTCCGGATTTAAAACAGCCTTAACAAGAGTCATAAATGACTACGCAAAAAATAAAAATATTTTAAAGAATGAATCTTTTCTTGGGGAGGATGTTCGTGAGGGTTTAACAGTTGTTTTAAGTCTTAAGATGCAGGAGCCCCAGTTTGAAGGGCAGACAAAAACAAAGCTTGGAAATTCAGAGATGAAAGGTTTTGTTGATTCTGTTGTTACTAAGGCGCTTGGAGAATTCTTTGAGGAAAATCCTGAAATAGCAAGGAAAATAACTGCTAAGGCACTTGATTCCGCAAAAGCAAGAATTGCTGCTAAAAAAGCCAAAGATTTGGTTAGAAGAAAAAATGCTTTTTCCCTTGGTGGTTTGCCCGGAAAATTGGCAGATTGCTCTTCAAAAAAATCAGAAGATACAGAACTATATATTGTTGAAGGCGAATCTGCTGCAGGCTCGAGCAAGATGGGAAGAGATAGAAATATACAGGCAATACTCCCTCTTAAAGGAAAAATTCTTAATGTTGAAAAGTCAAGTCCTGCAAGATCTCTTTCAAGCGAAGAAATTGTAAACTTGATAACAGCAATTGGTACAGGTGTGGGAGAAAGTTTTGATATTACAAATTTAAGATACAACAAAATAATTTTAATGTCTGATGCAGATGTTGATGGCGAGCATATTAAGACTCTATTATTGACTTTTTTCTACAGATTCATGCCTCAGCTTATAGAAAATTCTCATATTTATGCAGCTCTTCCCCCATTATACAGAATAAGAAAAGGAAGTAAAGATCTTTATGTTTATTCTGATGAAGAGCTCAAAAAAGAAATTGGCAGTGCAGATAATCCGAATGTTACAAGGTTCAAGGGCTTGGGAGAAATGAGTGCTCAGCAATTATGGGATACAACTATGAATCCAAAATCAAGAAAGATAAAAAAGATATTCATAGAAGACGCTGTTGAAGCTGACAGTGTTTTTTCAATGCTTATGGGAGATGATGTTCAGGCGAGAAAAGCTTTCATACAGGAGAATGCAAAGGAGGCTAATCTCGATATTTAATATGGAAAACAGAACATTTTGCCCAAGATGTAAATCATTAGATGTTAAGAAAGAGATTACAGCATCGTTAGTAGTTGGTGCTCCCCAAAATTGGATTTGCAATAATTGTCAATATTCAAATTTTATATTTCCCGAATTAAAACAGAAATTAAAATCGAAAAAATGAAAGTAAATGTAAGCTGTCCAAAATGCAAGTCAACCAATGTTACTATAACATCTGATAAAGAAGATCCTACACCCATGTATAAATGCAGCAAGTGCGGATATAAGCATAACTTATTTCCCAAATTTGAAAATAAAGAAAACATAGGATTGGAGGAAGAAGATTAAAATGGGAAAACTGGCAACACCTGACTGGATTTTGAAAGGATTTAAGTCAAAAGACGAATATGATAAGAAAATAGGAAAGAAAACCAGCGGCAAGAATGCAGGAAAAGCCTACAAAGTGAAAAAATGCCCTGAATGCGGAGGTATAAATGTGGGTGTTGTTCTGGGACAGGAAGAAGGAAGGGGAAAAAGCGAATGGGAATGCAAAAAATGCAAATGGAAAGGAAGAGATATTGATGAAAAAGAAGTTGGGGAGGAGGAATTTTTAAAATTAGGAGAATAAAATGACAAAAGAAGAAAACGACGAAAACGAAGAAGAAATTGAAGAAGCAGAAGAAACAGATGAAGATGAAAAAAGCTCTTCAAAAAAAAGTGATGTGAAAGAAACAAATTCTCAAGAAGAAAACATCAAGAATGTTCTGGATGCAGAAATCTCAGAAGAAATGAAAAAATCTTATTTGGATTATGCGATGTCTGTAATTGTTGCCCGTGCCTTGCCTTCTATTGAAGACGGATTAAAGCCTGTTCAGAGAAGAATACTTTATTCAATGAATTTAATGGGCCTGAAGCCGAATACGCAAACGAAAAAAAGCGCGAGAATTGTAGGGGATGTTATAGGTAAGTTCCATCCTCACGGAGATGTGGCTGTTTATGATGCTATGGTAAGAATGGCTCAGGATTTTTCTTTAAGATATCCTTTAGTTTTCGGGCAGGGAAATTTTGGTTCAATAGACGGCGACCCCCCTGCTGCATATCGTTATACAGAGGCAAAATTAATGCCTATATCATCTGAATTATTGCAGGACATAGAAAAAGACACTGTAACACTTGTCCCTAATTTTGATAATTCTTTGAAAGAGCCAGAACTTCT
>JAPLXX010000002.1 GCA_026395855.1 Candidatus Pacearchaeota archaeon
AAGAAAAATTAGATTATTTTATTTCAGAATTAAAGAAAATACCAGAAATTCATTCTAAATTATAATTTGCTGTGTTCTTCAAGCCATTTTTCTCTATCTTTTATTGAACTAAGTCTCTCTTCTATTACTTTACAATAATTCTTATCCCTTTCAATTAAAATATAATTTCTACCATATTTCTTTGCTACTGCTCCTGTTGTTCCTGTTCCTGCAAATGGGTCTAATACTATACTCCCCTCTTTTGAAGAACTTAAAATAACATACCTCAAAAGTTGTTCTGGCTTTTGTGTTGAATGAACTTTTTTCCCATCTTTGTCTTTAATTCTTTCTGTTCCATTACAAATAGGAATATACCAATCACTCCTCATTTGTTTTCCTTCATTATATTTTTTCATAAATTGATAATTAAAAGTATAACCTTTTGATTGCTCATTTTTCTTCACCCAAATTAAAGTTTCTGTTGCATTTGTAAATCTTGTTCCAAGAAAGTTAGGCATGGGATTTGTTTTAACCCAAGTAATATCATTCAAAATCCATAATCCTAAATCCTGCATAATTCTTCCAACTCTAAAAATATTATGATATGATCCAATAACCCACATCGTTCCTGTTGTTTTTAAGACTCTTTGACATTCTTTAAGCCATTCTTTAGTAAATTTATCATAATCCTCAAAACTATCATATTTGTCCCAATCATCATCAACAGCGTCAACTTTAGTATTATTAGGTCTCCAAAGCTCATTTCTTAATTGTAGATTATATGGCGGATCTGCAAAGATTAAATCTACAGAATTATCTGGAATTTCCTTAAGTTTTTTTATAGAATCTTCACAGAAAACCTTATTTACAAATGCTTGGATATCTTTCTCTTTTTTCATATCCTTATTCAGATTTTTCATTTTAAAACCCTTTGTAGCCTCTCAAAAAGACTCACAAAATAACCTTCAAAGATTGTTAAAATTGAGAATAAGAAAAGTGCACTTAAAAAACCAAGTTCAAAATATTGAGTATGATAACATAGCATTTTTTTTATTACCTTACAAGTATATTACTATCTAGGTATATATAAATAGATGTAATCACTTTAAAATTACTTATCTAATAATATACTAAATGCTTATATAGTTTTGAAATATCTAATTATATGCAAAAAATTTCATTTAGTGTTAAAGGTTATCTATGCGAAAGGTGTTCTCATAAATGGGTGCCTAGGAATTCCGATAAACCAAAAGTTTGCCCTAAATGTAAAAGTCCTTATTGGGATAGGAAGAGAAGAAAATGAGAAAAATAATAGATATTGATAAATTAATATTAAATCCTAAGAATTATAGATTTGACCCGGTGGAAACCCAGGCCGAAGCTACAGATTTAATGTTAGAACAAAAAGGAGAAGAATTATTTAATTTAGCTAAGCATATCATTGAAAATGGGTTAGATGAAGCAAAGAATTTTAGAGTAATCGAAATTAAAAAAGACCTTTATAAAGTTCTTGAAGGAAACAGAAGAATTACAGTTCTTAAGTGCCTATCCAATATTTCTTTAATAAAAAGTGATTCATTAAGAAATAAATTCAAAAAATTATTGGAGGAAGCTAAAAAAGAAAAAAAGAATATTCCAACAAAAGTTTATTGTTTTGTGTATAAAACAGAAGAAGAAGCTGCACCATTCATAAGATTAGACCATACTGGAAAAAATGATGGGGCAGGATTAGACTCTTGGGGCGTAAAAGAAAAGAATAGATTCGAATTTGACTTTGGGGGTAAGTTAAGCCCTGCAATGCAGGTTGTAGAGTTATATGAAAAAGAAACTAAATCAAAAATTGAAGACCCCAATGATTTGAAATTATCTACAATTAATCGTATATTATCTAATGTAGAAGCCCGTTCATATCTTGGTTTGGGAATAACAAATGGGCAAATTTACCCAACTGCTGCATTAAAAGAAGTTATTGA
>JAPLXX010000017.1 GCA_026395855.1 Candidatus Pacearchaeota archaeon
ATATTTATTTCCCTGCCGTGCATGATTTGTAAGATTTATTCTCGCCAATGGAAAATCCCTCATAGCAGGATTTTTGTCTTTCATATCTGACTTAAATCTCAAAACAGCGTCGCCTTCTTTATAACCTGTTTTATCAAGCATCTTTTCCCATCCTTCCAGATTTTCTTTTACATCCAGATTTCTGCACGGGCATTCTTTTTTCTTATCAGAAAATTCCTTAAATTTCTCCTGAGAGCATGTGCAGACATATGCTGTTTTTTTCTTAATAAGTTTTTTTGCACAGGCATAATAGATTTTCATTCTGTCTGACTGAATTATTATCTCTGCCAGATTTTCAAAAAGCCACTTTGATTCTTTTTTTATCATGTCATACGCCAAAGGATAGATATTTTCGGGATTAGTATCTTCAATTCGCACATAAAATTTTCCGCCGTATTTTTTTACAAATAAATAAGAAAGGCTTGAAGTAAGAGCATGCCCGACATGAAAAGGCCCTGAAGGAGACGGTGCAAATCTCATAATAACTTTTCCCTTCTTCGCACCAGGAAGCTCAGGGAGCCCTTCTCTTGCATCGCGATGGCTTATCTCTTTTTCCAGCTTTTTGAATTCTTTTTCCTGCTCTTCTTTTGAAAGAGCATTTACTTTTAATATAATTTCAGAAATTTCTTTTGAATATTTTTTTACTTCGCCGGGCTTTAATCCTTCATTAAACAGCGAGGAGATAACAGCGCCCATTCGTGCTGTTCCGTCGTAAGCTATTGCATTTTTCAGCGCATATGCACGGGCTTTTTGTTTAAGATCTTTCATAACCAAAATAAACAATCATCATTAATAAATCTTAATATTCAAAATATAATTAATTTCTTCTAATGTCTGCTTTACGCTCCAGAACCTCAACTCTCTGCTGCAGATGATAAATCTGGTTTGATAAATCTTCTAATTTCTCTGTCATATCCATTATCCTTCTTGCAAGCTTTTTCTTCCTTTCTTCAGGGTCAGAAGAATCCATATCATCTGATGAGCTTGTTGCTGCAGGAGAATCAAAAAATGAAAAAGGGCTGGAAGAATTCGCTGCAGAAGACTGGGCTTGCTTTGCCTGCTCTGCTCTCGCAACCTGTCTTTTGTAACCTTCTGTCAAATCTATCACCCTGTCTTTTTTTCCAAAACCAAAAAATCCCATGCCAGATATAGCTCTTTCTTATTTTTAAATTTAGTTGTCAATAGGAAAATGTTTCTAAAGAAACATTTTTTAAATGAGTGTTGTTTATTTTAAACATGGTAGCCAGTATCGCTCAAATAATGGGGAAGATTAATCCTAAAAAATACGCTGAAAACGCGAATGCATTATTGAAAAAATATGGCTCTGCTGCAAATATTCCTGCAGAAGAAGTTGAGGAAAAGCCTCTTTCAGAGCACGGGCTTGTTTATGATTCTTCATCAGAAACTCTGGAGCCTGTTTATTTCTTTATTCTTGATCTAATGAATGATTTCAAGCTTGATACAGAAAAAATAGTTGACAATTTCAGCTCTTCTCCTGGTTCAGGGCATTTTGCAGAATTAGGGCAAAGGGCAACAATAATGCAGCAGCAGGGAGCGAAAATTCTTGGAGACGTAAATACTGTTCTTAGAAGCGTTTTAAATATAATATATGACCTTAAAGAATTCAGAATACGCCTCAGCCATTATGATGACATGAAGGCAGATAAAAAAGAAGCAGCAATTTTAGGATTAAAGCAAATCTGGATGGACAAAGTTGACATAACAAAAGGAAACTCCAGCATTAAGGCAATGGCGCTTGGCCAGGCAGGATTTCAGACACTTATTGACGCTTTTCTTTTTTCCAAAGACGTAAAAGATGTTGACAAGCTTGATTTAAACGATAGGGTCAAGAGAATTCTTCGCCCAAGAATTCTTGAATTTAATGATTGGTTAGAGCACTCTGAAAAAGAGCTGAGAAAAAGATATGAACTGGAAAAAGCATACCTCAAAAGCCAGGTAAATTCTCTGAAACTTTATGCAAGATGGGCAAAGCCATATCTGAAAGCAGCGCAGCAGCTTGAAATGAAAGAAAGCGGAAGAGAGCCAGCACTTGTAAAAGCTTTTAACACTATTATTCTCGAGCTCACACTTATTGGAAAGCAAAAAATAAATCCTAAAGAAGAAGCCTTGTCAGGGGCGCTTCCGAAAGAATTTGAAAAAATGAAATTCAAAAGAGATTATTTCTTCTGCACACTTGTTGAATTTAGATTTAGGGGGATTCCCCAGAGAGTTGCCCAGCAATCTCACTATGCTTTCGGAGGAAGAGCTGAGATAACTTTCAAAGCATATGTCCTGAATTCAGATGAATTGAAAAAATTTGAAGAAGAGCTTGAAGCATCAGATGTTAACGACGTTATGAAGCTTATAGAGGGCTCTACAGGGGAAAGCCTTGAGCAGATGCAGGATGAAATAAACTTTTTTTTAGAAGAAAAAGACTCTTTTTGGAGGATATGATAAAAAAGAAAAACCTGCGGAAAAAGGAACCAAGCCTGAAAAAAAAGAAAAATGGTGGCCTGAAAAAGAATCTTACATAGAATCAACGCATCTAAGACCTTTTACAGAAGAAAAAGCCAAGGAAATGACCTTCAAAGTTTTTGACGTCTACAAAAAAGCCCACGGAATGCCTTCTTACACCTAATTTGGTTAATTCACTAATTTTATACCTTTATCTTCGGAGGCATGCCTCTACTGAGTCATAAAACCCAGGATATATTCCATCAAGAATTCCCTGAAGAATTTGTCTATATTGCCCTTCTCTCTCGCTTGTGATATCTACCTGTTCTGTGATAGTAATATATTTTCGTTGATTTACATTAAATCTAAACCTTGGAACAAGAGATCTTAAATCCTGATTTGGATATGCTTTCTGAGCAAGGAATAAGGCTACTTGAAGCAGATGAATTCTTCCGCCAGTATTAACGTCTTCTGGTAGACTCACAAGATCTTTGCCCACCCTAAAATCAGAAAGATTATCTAATGGTTTTTCTTTATCTCCTTTTAATCTGATTGTATAGTCCCTCGAACTATGTAATCTTCCATCAGATATACGAACTATTTCCTCAATTTCAAATTCTATATCCTCTAAACCCATTGTTTTATAAGAAAGATGCTGTTTAAAAGAATTTATATATTTCTAAGGGATACTATATCAATGCCAAAAAAAAGTCTGGGTAAAAAAACAGGAAAACAGAATAATAAGGAGCTTGGCAATTTATTTAAAAAATTTGCATTAAAACACCAGCAAAGAGAGCCTGCAGAGGAAGAAACAGAAGAGGAAACTGAAGAAGAAATTGAAATCCCAAATTTAAATCTAAATGCCCGGGACTTTACACCAATGGATTTATCAGAAGAAGGTTCTCCTGCTCTTGAAAGACGCGCCCTTTCTTCACCAAGGCCCATTTTCGTGGGGGGAATTCCCCAAGGTGGTGCCAATGAGGGGGATAACGGAGAATCAAAAGACGGATTCAAATATATGCCTGGAACTGCAAATGCCAACGAGCCGAAATATATTCCAACTTCAGAAGCAACAGGAACCCCTGCAGAAAGAGTTAACATGGAAACTCTCGGAAGAAGGCAGGAGTTTTTTCCGCAGGCAAATCAGGAAGCATTTTTTGAAAGAGCTTCTGAATCAAGAGGATTTTCTTCGCAAAATGCAGAAAGGTTTGAAAGAACTGAAAGATTTGATATTGAAAAGGCAGGCAGAAGCAATCCTTTTGAAAGACAAGA
>JAPLXX010000064.1 GCA_026395855.1 Candidatus Pacearchaeota archaeon
TATAAGTTTTTCGATGCAAATCTCTTAATGTTTATATAACTAAAATTCCTGTATTGAAAATGGATGCATCAGAAATTTATATTTTGATAATGATTGTATCTTTATTACTAATAGCAATTCTGTTTTTTGTCGTAAAAAGGAAGAATCCGGAAAAGCTAACTCCTTTAGCAAGCATTTCTTTCGCCTTTGTTCTCGGGGGAATACTTTTTGGAGATGAACGATTAATAGGATACTCTTTAATGGGAATAGGTATTATACTTGCTATAGCGGATATTTATAAAAGATCAAAGAAGAAAAAATGAAAAAAAGAATAAACTGGAGAGTTTTAATTATAAGTTTAATCATAGTTTATGCTGTAACGTTTATCGGAGGTTTATTTACTTCAGGGAGCGTAAATTCTTCTTGGTATCAGCAAATAAAACCAAGCATAACTCCACCAAATTTCGTTTTTCCAATTGTCTGGAATGTTTTGTTCTTTCTTATAGCAATCTCACTTTATTTATCTTGGATTAATGCTAAGAGTAAGAAAGAAAAGATAAGTATAACAAGAGTTTTTGGAATAAATCTATTTCTTAATGTTTGTTGGAGTGTTCTATTCTTTGGATTAAAAAGTCCTTCTCTTGCTTTCTTTGAATTAATTCTTTTTTGGATTTCAATAATTTTCATGATAAAAGTTACTTTAAGAATAAATGAAACAGCAGGTTATCTTATTATTCCATACCTTCTTTGGGTTAGCTTTGCAGGAATTTTGAATTATCTGTCAGCTTTCTAAAATTTTAAAATAAACTTAGAAAACAAAATATCCCAATGCAATTAAAATTATACCCAAGATAATTTCTAAAATTGCCAGGCTATTGACAGATTGTTTCTTTTTCAATAATTTTGCCACCCAGCCAAGAATTGGTTTTTTAAGAATCAAAACAAGAAAGCTCTTAGCAATCATACAAATTCCGAGCGTGTATAAAATTATTTCAACTACCATCTTTTTCAATTATATTTGCTCTTGCAAATATATAAACCTTCTCGTTAAAAATTTAAACAAAAAGTATTAAAAATAGTTCTAAATTACTCTTTTCAAGCGCCAGTGGTTTAATGGTAGAATATCTCGTTGCCACTTCCCAACTTTCTTTAGAAAAGAAAGATTCGGAGCTCAAAGAAACTATATTAGCCCGAGGGCAAGCAAAGACGAGGTGACCCGAGTTCGATTCTCGGCCGGCGCATCTTTCAATATGAATCTGTGAGGATTGAAGCATAAGCGAATTTATTCGCGCATAGCATTTTATACAGCAATTTTTAAAAATGGGCTTATATGTATACTACAATGAAAAGGGGAGCAATTGTACTTTTATTTTTAATTATCATAATTTCTTTATTCGCAATTAATATCACAAAAAAACACATTAATCCTACTGGTTATGATGTTGCAAATAGTAATGCTTGCGAAGCAAATATAACAGCAGGGAACAAATGTCTATATGTAGCCCCCAACGGAGATGATGGCAATAATGGTAGCATCACTGCGCCATTCAAAACATTTCGTCCGGCAGTTACAAAGGTAAATCCCGGTGATTTTATATATGCACGTGGAGGAACATACGGACCAGCGAATAGAATGATTTCTGGGGTTGATGCAAACTATAGCACAAAAGGTATTGGAGCTCAGAACTGCCAGTCAGGAGAAGTCTATGTTGACAATTATTGCTATCACGATCTTTACAATATGATTGCTATTAGAGATTTCGCAGGTTGGGCAACAAAAATTCCCGCACATAAAGTCGCTAGCGGAACACCTGGAAATCCCATAACAATAAAGAACTACCCTGGAGAAAAACCCGTGCTGGTTATGGATAATAACAAAAGAGGGATTGTTGGTATAAATATTGAATACAAATCCTGGTGGGTAATACAGGGTCTAGAAATAGCTAATGGGGGAATAGATATTTATGAAAGCCATGATATCTGGATAAAAAATAATGATATTCACGGTCGTTATGGAGAGTCTGGATTTAACAACGGATTGATATACATACAAAGAAGTGATGGATCTGGTATTGGGAATATCTATGTTCACAACAATACGCTTCATGATATGTATAATCTTGGATGCGACGGGGTGATTGCAAATACTGCAAGTTGTGGGCAGGAGCATTTTAGCGCAGTCACTACAATGAGCTGTGAGGGTTATACGGGTAACTTAAGCTGCGGCGGAACAAAGTATGTCGAAATAGTCAATAATACAATATATAACATTCAGCAAGCATTTTTCTTCAAAAATTCTATGGTAGGGCCTATTCTTATAGAAGGGAATCACATTTATCATGCAGGTTCAATGGGCATCGGTCTTGCAGCAAATATTTTAGTAAAAAATAATCTAATTGAAACAAATGGATTTTGGTGGACCGGCCATGCAGCTGTTTCAGAACTTGTAGCACCAATTACAGGAACAAATATAACAATAGAACATAATACTTTTGTTAATTCTACTTTTATTTTTGGTAGAATAGAGCGGGGATTTGGACAGAATATAAAAAATAATGTTTTTTTTGGATTGCCAACGCCAACTCCAACAGGTCCAAACTGGACCGCACCGGCATATATAGTAAAAAGCTATAGTTATCCAGATCCTATAGATGAAACTCAAAGTTATTTGAAACAAATAACTAGCAATGATAATTGTTTTATAACACCCATAGTTAATTTCCATATGGCAAAGAGATTTTACAACAGCGGATCAGGGATAGTTTCTTATAATTATACACAGGCACAATCTTTATTTGGTTGGGATAAAAACAGCATATTTATTCAAGAAACAGATCAGAACAAAGTTTTCACTAATCCTTCTGCAGGAGATTATATCCTAAAAGCAGGCAGCTCAGCAGAAAAACTATGTGCAGATATGGGAATAAGCACAGAGACATATGCAAAAGCAGGTAGTCCTGAACAGTCATTATCTGCTTCAAATGAAACCAATACAACAAAAAGCTCAAATGAAAGCACAACTTCTGGCAATGGAAATGCCGGCGGAGGAGGCGGTGGAGGTGGCGGAGGAGGAAGCACAAGTGCAAAGCCCTCTGTGTCAATTTCAAAAGACGTTGAAAAGGCAAATAAGGAAGCACCAATAATAATAAAAAACTTTAATATAGAAACAGGGGTAAAAGAAATTCAGATAGAAGTAAATAATCCTGCTCAGAATATTAAAGTTATTGTTTCAAAATATGAAAATAGGCCTGTCAATGTTTCAGTGGAAAAAAGTGGAAAAATGTATAAATATTTAAAAATAGAAACAGAAAATCTTGAAAACAACATAAAAAATGCAACCTTAAATTTCCAGGTTGAAAAAAACTGGACAGAAACAAACAGCCTTGATAAAAACAACATAGCTCTTTTCAAATTCTTCCCTGATGAAAATAGATGGACAGAGCTAAATACAACTTATGATTCTTCTGAC
>JAPLXX010000063.1 GCA_026395855.1 Candidatus Pacearchaeota archaeon
GCTTCAAGAGTTTTAGTTAAGTAAATAGTTTTGAAATTGAGTTACAGAATGAAAAGTTGAACCAAATGAAGAAAATTTGGCTATATGCTGGAACATCCGAGAATATTTTAGTACAATAATTAATTTATTGTGAAAATCTAAAATTGCGGACAATCAGCAGGAAAGGCTAGAGTTAGATTACCATAAAGTTTAAAAATGCCCTAAGTAGAATAGAGAGATGGTAAATAAAGAATCTTATACACGAAAGGAAGTAGCAGAAATTATTGATCACTATGTTTTATTTAGTGATTCAGTAAGAAGATTAGGAGCATTGTATCATGGAGGATCATTAATGGTAAGAGACATTTTTGAAGCTTATAATGATGCATTACACGCAAGGAATGTTTTAATGACATTAGATGCAGCGTCTGATTACCCAAACTTTCGTCAAATTGATGAACGTTTTGGAGAAGTTGCACAATTAGAAACAAAATTAGCAAAAGATAAAAAATAATAATTCTAGAATCCTCAGAGACTATACGCCAAACTATAAATTAGTTTTATAGAAGATATAGTCCGAACTTAATAGCGATATTAAGATTAACAACAAAAACTCCGCGAATAAATCGCGTAGTTGATTTCCACGAATATGAAATTCGTGTCATGAGCGTAATACCTTGTCGTCTGAATGGCGACTTGCATGAATGGTTTAACGTGGTTGTCACTGTCCCTAGTTGGGACCTTCTGAACACACTACGTGGTGAAAAGGCCACGGAAGTCTAGTGGGAAGCGAAGACCTTGTGGAACTTTACTGCAACTTGTTGTTGTAATTATAAGAAGAATGCATAGAATAAGTAGGAGCGTCGAAGTTGTCATTTTGGTGGCAATGGAGCAACTGTGTAATACTACTCACTTTTCTTATAATTGCTTACCGTTTACGGAACAGCAGCATGCGGGCAGTTTGGCTGGGGCGGCGCCCTGTCGAAAAGATATCGATAGGACCCAAAGACAAGCTCATCTAGCTTGGAAATCTAGAGTTGAGTGCGAGGGCAAAAGCTTGTCTGACTGTATTTTGAAAAGCAAGAAATGCAGGGACGAAAGTCTGGCCTAGTGAACCCACGTGCTTTTTTAATAGAAGCCGTGTCTGATAGAAAAGTTACCCCAAGGATAACAGGCTTGTCGCACCCGATAGTCCATATTGACGGTGCGGTTTGGTACATCGCTGTCGGCTCTTCCTATCCTGCGCGTGCAGAAGCGCGCAAGGGTGTCGGAGTTCACGCATTAAAAGGGATCGTTAGCTGGGTTAAGAACGTCGCGAGACAGTTTGTATGATATCTACTAGATTTGTTATTGTCTGAGTGGAACGAACTTCTAGTACGAGAGGAACGAGGTTCGGGTGCCTCTGGTGAGCAGTTGTCATATGGCAGGCTGCATAGCTACGCACTGTACGGATAAGAGCTGAACGCATCTAAGCTCGAAGCCGTCCGCAAAACGAGACAATTAAGGCCGTCATAGAAGATGACGTTGATAGAGTTGGAGTGTAAGGCAGAAGCTTCGGCGACTGTTTCAGCTTACAACTACTAAAAGCCTCAATTGATTTTTTATTTAAAAAATCAAAATAATTTTATGTCTTTCAAAAAAATAAATCAAAAAACCTTTCTTGCTTATCGAGCTTTTATGATTTTTCTAGTGCAATAATGCTTAAATATAGAGCATAAATAGGAAAATTATGGTAAAAAGATTTGTTACTACAAACGATAAGGGGGAAATAGTCTATAATGGAAAGGGAGAATATGATGCAAGATGCGCGGGAAGAACAGGTAAAAAATTTTCAGGGATTATGTATAGTACTCAAGAATCAGACGGAATAGTGACACTAACAGTTGATTATCTCGGTCTTGATTCATCTCGAGCACCCAGAATAGAGATACGTCTTGAGAGAAATGCACTTGATTCTCTTTTAGAAGGGTCGGGGAAAAAATAATTCTTCTCTTAATATTTTAGTAACCTTTCTTGCTTATTTTGTTGGATTTTTCTGGTGCAATAATGCTTAAAAAGAAACTTTGTTCTTGAAGTTTTATGACTGAAGAGAATATTGCCCTTAACGAAATTCCTCCGGAAGAATATTATCAAAAACATCTTAGACCTGGAGATAGACAACCTCTAAAAACTTTTGTTCAGCAATTAGGGGATGGCCTTAAAGGAAGATTACCTTGCGGAATTTATGCTGTAGGAAGCAGTACTTGGACTCAAGTAATCTGTGATGACCACCACACAGGATTTCCCAGACATTATAATGATATTGACCTCAGAGTTGTTCCTGTAGATAAAAGGACTTTAGATGTTGTTGAATTAGCAATAATGAGAGAACTTGGCGGGCTAAAAGTAGATTCTCGATTAGAGACTGCTCCTCGTGAAGTTGGTAATCAAGGAGTATACATCAATCTTGATTATGCACATACGATTGTAATTGAACATGCACAAACTCTTCCTAAAATAGAATTAATTCTTCGCCCAAAAGGCAGAACCAATAATCTTCTTTCTTTAGAAGAAGAGTTAAAAAGAGAAAGAAATTTTGACCCTGAAAGAAAAGTATTTGCTTTCTCACTTTTGTATGCTCCTAAAAAAGAAGAAGAGCCTGATTAGATATAACTCGGAATCTGCCTTAGCTCTTTTCTGATTTCTGGCGTAGATTTAGCTTCTTTTTCTTCTTTCTCGTTATCTTCCTCTTTTTCATCTTCCTCTAAATCCTTTATCTTATCCCTTATAGCTTCTCTGATAAACTCTGTTTTTGTGCTGTAATTATACTTCTTCATGGCTTTCTCTATATTCTGCAGAAACGCTTTTTCAAGCTTTAAACTGATGCTTTCCATGGTAATATTAAGTAATACTAAGTAATATTTAAATGTTGCTGGTTTAGGAGTGCTACAAAATCATTAAAATTAACTTACCAATTTTTATACACATAAATTTTGGCTACATAATTGAAGAGAGAATTTGATTTTTGCTTCCCAAACTACTTTATATAAAATCACAATAATCTTTAAATACAAATCTTTTATAGAAAAAACATGATAAAAAATGTAAGTTATGACATGGGGCACAGCGAATGGGATGAATTAAAAGAACTTCTTATTAAAGAAGGCTATAAAGTAAAAAGCGATGCTAATTATGATTCTATTTTAGATAAAGAATCTCCTGCTATTATTGGACAAGCCATTCTTGAGGATCATAGTGTAAGATTATTGGTTTTAAGTGATCTGTTTAAAAGAAAAATGGAATCTCTAGAAGAAAGAGTCCAAAAAAGTTAAAAAATTTCTTCTCCCCTTACCTTTATAAATCAAATTTCCCATTAATATTCATGGCAAAAAATAAAAACATAAACGTGAAAATGCACGGGCATTGCTGTGGATGCGGTGGCGGTTGCGCTGGCGGAATCTACGGACTTGGTTTTCTTGGTGCTGTGATTTACTACATCTCCAATGCAACAAGTTTCTGGAACGGAGTTCTTGGAATTTTGAAAGCAATTGTCTGGCCTGCATTCCTCGTGTTCAAGTTGCTGGGATTATAGGAAGAAATTAGAATTCTATAGAAATTAGTGTATAGAAATGCTTAAATATTCTTAAATAGAGAAAAAAATATGGACAGAACAATACATTACTCTATGGGGTATAGAGAATGGAATGACTTAAAAGACGCTCTTATCCAGGAAGGTTATAAAATTCGCAGCGGGGTTTGGGATGGCATCTTAGATAAGGGGAACCATGTTCTGGGACAAGCTTTTTTTCATCCTGATAATGTAGATATTGTTACTATAAATCCCGGATTTGATAATGCACTCATGACATTAGAAAACCGACTTAGAAAGAACGGTCGCTTCATGATTCCTGAGAGAAGTTTGGTTGTAAAAACTTAATCTCAGATATTTCTAATCAAAAGATTATCTTGCTCACTTTTAGTCAGATGGTTATGATGGCTGCACCAGGGGCATACTGCTTTGAAAGAGCCTTTTTTATCTTCTATTAGATTAACTCCGTCAATAACATTAAACAACTGCCTGCATTGTTTCTTCCTGCATTTCTTAAGAATTCTCATGATAAAGTAAGGTTGATGAAATATAAATATCTGCCTAAAAACCAAAGATATTTTGAAGCGCAATAATTCTTAAAAACAGGAAATTATTGCTGGAAGAATGATTATAGATGCCCACGCCCCCTCTGTATTATACAATGCAGAAGGAGAGCCTGTGAATTTTAGTTCTTATAGGCTATGGGAAATATTAGTCAACATAAGGGAATTGCATAGTTATATACATGATTTTGAAAAAGCTGTAGGAGATGAAAAAAGAAAACCTGCACAGATGATATTAAAGTGTACAAGAATATTAAGAGAGCGTATTCCTATAGAGATAAGGGGCGGTGCAACTTCTCCAGGACCTTCTGGAGTTTCTGATAAGGAATTAGGAGAATTAGAAGAAATGTGCAAGACTGCATTACCAAGCCAATAAATCCACTCCACAATGCTTAAAATATAATTATTCTTATATTTCCAATGGAGTTAGTTAAGCTAAAAGAGAAGTTAAAGAATTATAAAAAAGAAGATATAATCATAACAAATCATGCAGAATTGCAGGCTTTAACCAGAAATGTTAGTTTAGATGAAGTAAAGGAGAATATTACCAATCCTGTAAAGCTTGTTTATGCCAAAGAACAGGAAGCAAAAAACTTAAATGAAGAAAAATATGACTGCTATTTTGCATATTCAAAACACCTTTATCATAGATATGCTTTAATATTAAATAGTAAAATTCTTATAGTAACTATCATTAAAATAAACAGGGACTGGCAAAAAGCTATAGGATAAAATGGAAAAATTCAATTTTAGCTATGATTCAGAAAATGATGATTTATTTATATATTTAGATGGCAAAATATCAGAGGGAGGAATAGAACTGGGAAATTTTGTTTTGGATTTTGATAAGAAAGGAGATTTAGTTGCCTTGCAAATATTAAATGCCTCAGAAGTATTATCAAAAATCCTCTCAAAAATGATTAAAATGAGCGAAATAAAAGAAATTAGGGTTGATATTATGAACTTCAGAAATATGGAAGGTATAAAATTTGAGATTAGAACAGATAAAGAAAGAGAAAATGCGAATATATTAATCCCGCATATAAGAGAGAAAAGCCCTGTTTTAAGGTATTAATTTCTTACGACAGGTTTTAATAGCTGTAACCAAAGTTAAACATTGTTCAAGCCAAAGTCAATTTTATTTTTGAATCCCCCAATGTGTCAGTAATATAGGGCTTTTGTTTTAGTCATTTTCACATCATTTGCATACAACTCTATAAGATCTGATA
>JAPLXX010000004.1 GCA_026395855.1 Candidatus Pacearchaeota archaeon
TATATCAGATTTGCTTCTGTTTACAGAGATTTTCAGGATATCAGCGACTTCAAAAAGGTGCTAAAGGGAATTTAGCAAATCATTCGAAAATGAAAAACAAAAATAAATTTCAAATGAGGGAGCTGAGGGGATTGTAAATGGTTGAATTTCCCAAAACCCTAGATGAATTATTAGCTCCTCCTGCTGCAAGAGCTGTTAGGGCTGTTTTAAAACGCGATGGAAAGACTATTACTCCATTCAGACCAGACAAAATCGCAGGCGCAATAAGAAGAGCCTCAGAGGCTTCTGGAAAATATTATAGCCTGGAATTTGCTTCAGAACTTGCTGAAAGAGTAAGGGAAAGATTAAGCAATCAATCAGAACCTTTTGGAAGAAGCGGGCGAGCAATTCCGACTGTTGAAGATGTTCAAGACAGGGTCTTAGAGGTTTTTCAGGACGACAATGTTAGAAGAGCTTACTCTATTATTGAAACCTGGGTTGAAAGCACATTGGGAATCCAGTCATTATCTCCTGAACAGGTTTCAGTTGTTGCAGAAGAAATTGTAAAATCTGTAGATCCTACAGGATCTGTTTATGAACAGTACAGAGAAAGAAGAAAAGCTGTGAGAGAAAGAGCTGTAACTTTTCCATTTTTAATTCAGCTTGATGCTACAGACAAACAGCTTTCTATTCATCAGGTTGTAAACGGCAAACCACATTCTTTTGATACAAAAGTAATTGCGAGTTTAATCCTTGAAAAGACGACCGGGGTTAATTATGAACATGCTGTTGCTGCTGCAAAAAGAGTTGAAGAAGTACTGGCTCAAAGACCGACAGATAGCTCTATCGGAGCTGAAGAGATTACTGCAATAGTTGATGCAAGCCTTATGGAAGCAGGATACAGAGGAAATAACCTTCTCGGAGGAAGACGATTAAGTGTAACCTTAGATGATGTTAACCAGATTATTTATTCCCGCTCTGTTGAAAACAGCAATATTCAAACCAACAATCCTGAAGCTGTTAATTTGGGAATTGCAGAACTGGTTTTAAAAGAACTTTCTATGCGAGAGGTCTTTGAACCAGATGTTGCAGAAGCGCACAGAATAGGTGAAATTCATCTCCATGATTTAGGATATCCTGAAAGGACTTACTGTTCTGCACATTCTATAGAATTTCTGAAAAGGTATGGACTTGACAAGGTTGTGGAAAATCTTGATGCAAAAAGTCATCCTGCAACAAAACCACAGGTTTTGAATAATCATGTGCATACGTTCCTTGCAGCAATACAATCTTTTTATGCCGGCGCTTTAGGATTTCCAATGGTCAATACCCTATATGCTCCGTATGTATTAGAAGAAGTTGAAATGGTTGAAGGATATCAGATAGTAAGAAATGAAGAGGGGGAGGTAATCAAAAGAATTTCTCACAGGATGAAAAAAACAGCATTGGAGGATATTCTTTCTGGAGGAGAAAAAGGATTTGAATTTGAGGAAGCTGGCTCAAGGAGGATTATGCGTTTAAGAGATTCAAAAGAATTAACAGAGATAGCACAGAATTTGATTTTCGGAGCTTCGCAATCTGCATTTTCACGGGGGGGGCAAACTTTATTCATAGACTTTAACCTTGATCTTGGAACTCCGGGGCATGTAGTTAATGTTCCTGCCTTATTTGGAAGAGATAAAAGATATATTAATGCAAGAAAAAATGAATTTGGAGAATGGGAGATTGTCAGGACAGATTCAAAAGAGCCTGCAAGAATAACAGGGCTTATGCAGAAAGCTCCGGGGCATGAAGATGAACCTGATTCAACAAACGGGGATGTAATACAGCCAGAAGACGGAACAGTTGTGCTCACTTATGGTCATGAGCTTTTGGAAAAAGCTTCCCGGGAATTTGCAAGGGCAATGCTAAGAGTATTCAAAGCCGGGGATAAATACGGAAGTCCTTTTAATTTCCCAAAATGCGATATCCATGTAGGAAAAACTACTTTTGAAAATCCTGAAAATGAAGCTCTTTTAAGAGAAGCATGCGAAGTTGTTGAACATAATGATTCTGTTTATTTCATGCTTGACAGAGGAGACGGTATGAATGTTGCGCAATGCTGCAGATTAAGAGAAAGAATCACAGATCCTGCTCTATTAAAATTTCCTGAAAAAATGAGGTTTTGCGGATTTCAGAATGTTTCAATAAATCTTCCTCAGACAGCTTATCGCGCTACAGGAAATAGCCTTGAAGAACGGCTTGCATCTACAATTGAAGAAATTGATAAAACCATGCTTCTTGCATTAAAAGCCCATACAAATAAAAGAAGGTATATTCAGGATAAACTTGATCACGAAGGCTCTCCCATGAGATCTATGGGGAAACCTTCTGACGACGGGGAACCCTATATAGACCTTGCAAAAGCCACTTACATTATTGGGGTGGTTGGATTGAACGAATTAGTTCAGCATCTTACTGGAAAAGAACTTCATGAAAATGCGGAAGCGTTTAAGCTTGGGCTTAAGGTGCTTTCACATATGTATGGAGTCAAACAAGAGTTCACAAGAAGATATGGAATGAAATTTGTTATTGAAGAAACTCCTGGAGAGTCTGCTAATCGAAGACTGGCAAAAATAGACCAGGCTCTTTTCCCTGAACAATCTGCTGCAGTGCTAAAAGGAAGTGTCGAAAGAGATGAAGTTTATTATACAAACTCAGGCCACCTGAATGCTTCTGCACCTGTAAGCGGATTAGACCGTACTATACTGCAAGCTAAAACAAACCCTCTAATTGAAGCAGGAGCAATTACCCATATTTTCAGCGGAGACAGACAGAACAACGCAGGAGCTGTTTTTGATTTTGTAAAAGCAGCATATACTGAAACCCAGTCTTCACAAATAGTGTTTTCAGGAGAGCACACTATCTGCCTTTGCTGCGGAAATCATGTAAGAGGACTTAAAGATAAATGTGGTACCTGCGGAAATGATGATCCAAAACAACTGTCACAAAAAACAAGGATTGTGGGATATAACAGCGACCCAAGAAAATGGAACAGAAGCAAGAAGGGAGAACTAGACGCAAGGGAAATAGCTACAGATTATTACGCAGGAGGCAAAGGTTCTCTTCAGGACTTAGAAGCAGAACTTTTGCTAAGCATAATTGAGCCTGGAAAAACAAGAATCGCAATTATTGGTTCAGAGGGATGTGAGCAATGCGAGAGAGCATACAAAATAGTAGAAAGATATGTCGGAACATTGTCGGATGAAGAAAGGGCTGCTGTTGAATTTGTCAGATATGATGTGGCAAATGAATTAGACAGAGTAAATGCAATGATTTACAATGCCCCTTTAGACACTTTCCCAACAGTGGTTGTCCATAAAGGAGACAAATTTAAAAGATTCAGCTCTGAATATCCTTATCAAAAACTCCCTGTCACGCTCAACACCCCTGTGCTCAGAGAAATGCTAGAACAAGTTTCAGCAAGTTAAAATGAAAATAAGCGGATTTTTAGAAGGCAGTTTTCAGGATTATGAAGGAAGATTATGCTCTGTGATTTTTGCTCCTGGATGCAATTTGAAATGCCCTGCTTGCCATGCAGCAAGTTTGCTTTCTGGAGGAGAAAATTACACAGAAGAAGAAATTTTAAAAAGGCTAAGCAGAAGAATAAATGCTATTTCAAGAGTGGTCATTACAGGAGGAGAGCCAACTCTTCAGCCTGATTTAGCTGAATTTGCGCGACAATTGAAGAATGAAGGTCTTTTGGTTAAACTTGACACTAATGGAACAAATCCAAGAACAATCTTTGATTTAAGCCATATTTTAGACTATGTAGCTATGGATGTAAAGGGACCAAGAGAATTATATCCAACAACTAGCGGAATTCCAGACATAAATTTAACAGCGATAGAAAGAAGCATGAAAATTGCCCAGAATTTTTCTGGTTATGAGTTCAGAACAACAGTTGCTCCTGTTGAAAGAGAGCAAGGAACAATAAATTTTATGACTGCGCCTGAAATTGCAGGAACTGCAAGATGGATAAGGGAAACAACAGGCAATAATTCCCACAAATATTATCTTCAGCCATTTGTTCCAAGAAGAGGGGAACTAATTAATCCAAAATTTGAAGAATTTCCAGAAACTCCCATGTCGCTTTTGGAAGAAGCAAAATTAGCAGCAATAAAATACCTTCCAAACACAAAAATAAGAGGAAGATAAAGTAATCTTTTCACCACAATTATTTTTATAAGATAACATTTCATTAATTTAGAATGACTATTGCTCCTCAAATAGAAATACTTTCTTGGGATGATTATTTTATGACAATGGTTTATCTTGTTGCTTCAAAAAGCAAAGATAACAGAACACATATTGGTGCTGTTATTGTCGGTCCCCATAGAGAAATACGTTCTACAGGCTATAACAGTTTTGTCAGGGGACTAGATGATTCTGTTCCGGAAAGACAGCACAAAGGGGAGAAACAACTTTGGTTTGAGCATGCTGAAAGAAACGCTGTATATAATGCAACTCTCATTGGGGCATCATTGTTAGATTGCATTATGTATACAAATGGTGTTCCTTGCATGGACTGCGCCAGAGGAATTGTACAATCAGGAATAAGGGAAGTTGTTGTAGATAAAAAATGGGAAACAAATACTCAAAACTGGGCTGAAAGAAACAGAAGAACCCTGGAAATGTTTGCTGAAGTTGGTGTAAAATTAAGAGATTATGACACAAAATATGTTCCTATTATCAGATTTAACGATGGTGTTGCTTTTCCTTTAATTTGAATATCAAGATTTAATCACAATTATTTTTATAAAATAACAAAACTTTATAAAATATAATAATCCTTAATTAAAATAAAAAGAGTAAAATGATACTTTCTGCCCTTAGAGTTCTTGAATTAAATGAAAAATATCACTTAATCGAAGGACTTGGAGAAAGAGATTCTCTAAATCCAGAGGGGATTGATATTGATTTAAGAGCTGGAAAAATTGAAAAGATTGAAGGAGAAAGTTTTCTTGGAGTAACTGAAAGATCTTCTGCTTCAACCAGTATAATCGGAGATATAGAAAAAGATGGTTCTAAAAAGATATGCATGAAACCAGGAGACTATTTTCTTGTGTCTACGATAGAAAAGATTAACTGCCCTGCACAGCCAGTAGTTTATGAAGAAGGAGAACCTGCTAGATATATTATTCCGGATATAAAACCAAGAGTTTCTTTGCAAAAAGCAGGAGTGAGTCTTCATTACTCGACGACAAATCCCGGCTATTCAGGAAATCTTATTTTTGGAATTCATAATGGAAGTAATCATCTATTCACTTTTGAACTGGGAGCAAGAATGTTCAAGATTTATTGGCAGCCTGTAATTGGTGATATAAAAAGACCTTACACAGGGCAGCACCAGGGCGGAAGAGTTACAAGCCAGGGAAAAACAGAAGTTCAAACTTAACCTATCTTTTATTAGAATATATTTTCAATTATAATCTTCTTTATAAAATACTAAAATCATCCATTGAGATTAAAATGGTGAAACCGTATTTAGATCATTGTAAGGCAATATTAACTTCTCCTCATAGTTTATTTAAAGGCGGGAGCAAGGAAGTTCCAATAATTGCTTTATTTGGCTATCAGAATGAATATGATCTTCGTGAAGGTTTTCCTCTTTTAACAACCAAAAAGATGGCTTTGGGCTCTGTAACTCATGAACTTATATGGTTTATGCGGGGGGAAACCAATATCAAATATCTTGTTGACAATAGAGTTCCTATTTGGACCAGGGACGCTTTTAACTTCAATTTAGAATCGCTAGCAAGAGAAGGTATTTTCCCTTCAGGATTAGAAAAATATTCCCCAGATTGGCAAAAAGCACTGGCTGAATATGAACAAAGAATAAGAGAAAGTCCTGAATTTGCAGCAAGATGGGGGGATTTGGGTCCTGTTTATGGTGCACAATGGAGAAATTGGAAATCTATTGGTGAAGATGGAAAAGAAGTTGTTGTAGACCAATTTTCGAAAGTTATTGAAACTTTAAAAAAGAAGCCAACAAGCAAAAAAATAATTTTAACTGCCTGGAATCCTGGAGAATTATCCAGAATGGCTCTTGAACCCTGCCATATGTTTTTTCAGGTTGATTCAGATTCAACTGTGTTGGATTTGCAAATGTATCAAAGAAGCTGTGATCAATTTTTAGGAGTTCCGTTTAATATAGCAAGTTATGCAATGCTCACTCAGGTTATTGCACAACAAGCAGGGCTTGAAGCAAGAAGATTTATACACACATTTGGAAGTTCACATTTTTATTGTGGAACAGGCCAAAGAGGATTATGGTACAGAGATAATCTTGGTGAACTGGGGCGCAGAGTTCAGCAATGCATGTTCCCGAATGACTATAATGAAGTGCTTCTTTGGCTTAATGGAACTCGCGGAATTCTTCCTCCTGAAGCAGAAGGACGGGAAGATAAAGGACAAATTCCATGGAATATCCCTGAAGATTTAAGAAGATTTCAAAGACTGACAGAAGGGCATCCCGTAATAATGGGCGAAAACACTTTTCGTTCTATATTGGACAGAAACAAAAAACCACTTCCAAAAAGAAAAAATATTGTTTTATCTGACACAGGATTAATTTATGAGGGGGTTTCTGTTGCAGGCTCTATTCGAGAGGCAATAGTTCTTTGTGGAAATAGTGATGTCTATGTTATTGGAGGGGAAAGAGTTTATCAAGAATTTTTGCATCTTGCAACAGGAATGGAGCTGACAAGAGTTCACAGGAATTTTGAAGGCGATGCTTTTTTCCCAAGAATTGAATTGAGCAAATGGGTTTTGGTTAACCGCGAAGATTCTCCGGAGAATGCCCCAATTCCTTATTCTTTTCTGACTTATCAGAGAACGTAACAATAACCAAAATTTTATAAATCTCTAGAATTCTTAGAAAATAATAGATAAATTTTAATATAAATAAACTGCAGGTAGGTGTCTATAATAAAAGGTTTATAAAAGCTGGCTAATAAGAAAATATAAGTCTAA
>JAPLXX010000065.1 GCA_026395855.1 Candidatus Pacearchaeota archaeon
GATAAGGGGCGGTGCAACTTCTCCAGGACCTTCTGGAGTTTCTGATAAGGAATTAGGAGAATTAGAAGAAATGTGCAAGACTGCATTACCAAGCCAATAAATCCACTCCACAATGCTTAGCTTCTTCCAAATATTTCTTTAAGAATTTTTACTAAAAAGAATTCTTTATTTCCAGAACCTATTACAGCGCCTGTTGCTACAACATCTCCACCGCCAGATGACTCTCCGGCAGCGCTTTCTCCTCCGCCTGAACTTTCAGACCCTGATGATACAACATTATTTTCACCGCCGCCTGAAGAACTTTCTCCTTCGCTGCTTTCTCCTCCAGAATTATCTCCACCTGAAGAACCTCCTGAACTTACTTCATTATTTCCTTCACTTATTTCATTATTTACTTCTCCTCCAGATTCATCTCCTGCTTCAGTCGTGCCTTTTTCTTCTATTTTCATAATATCCCCCTCTATAACTTCAACTTCCTCTTTAATTTTTTCAGCTTCTTTTGTATCTGGTGTAATTTCCTGGGATTTTTTTTCTGAATCATCGACAATTTGTTCTATTTGCTCATCTGTAACATAATCAACTTTTCCCTCTTCATCCACTGTGATTTCATCGCCCTGCTTTATTCTTTCTTCATTAATTTTTCCGGCAATTATGTTGCAATCTTTGGCATCTGAAACACCCATGCTTATGCACTCTTTTGGTAAGTTGACTTGTTCAATTTTATTAATCTCAATGCCTTTTTCTTTCATAATTGCTTTGCATTCTTCTGTCGACACACCTATGCATTCTCCAGGCATATTAATTCCAATTCCTTCCTCGACTCTTTTTTCCTCTATTAAACCGCCGCATTCTTTTGGATTAGTGGTATTGGCTTCTTGGCATTCCTTTGGGATTGTATCAATTATAAGCCTTTTTTCTAATCTTCCGCGGCATTCTTCAGGAGAAACAGTAGTTCTTTCATCAACCATGCACTCTTTTGCAATGCCAAATGTAGCTGTCGGAGGGGGAAGAATAATTCCTAATTTTGCAAGTTCTGCATCACAAGCATCGCTTCTGATAAATGTTTTAACAGAAGTCCCTGTTGTGCAAACACCGGGAATTTCTTCAAAAGTTAATCCTTGCCTGATTAAATATTCCATTTCAGCTCCAGGAGTTACTGCAAGAGAATGCTCTCCAACTATGATAAGCGCACATTTTTGAGGGTCAAGCTCTCCTGCAATTTTGCATTCCTCTGGAAACTTTTGCTCTATTTTTATTGTTTCACATTCTTCTCTTGAAAAAGCTCCTTGACAGTCAGAAGGAAGTTTTAATTTTTCACAAGCTTCCGGAGTTAACGCTCCTGCATCTACACATTCCTGAGGAAGATTTTGCTTTAAAGTCATGACTTCACATTCTTTTTTTGTATAATATCCGGCATCTTTGCAGGGACGAGGAAGATTTACTATTTCATCACAGGCAATAGGGTCGTAAACTCCTCTTTCTTTGCATTCTCCAGACATTAATTCAAACTCATTTCCAGCTGGCTTATTTGCTTCTTTTACATTAGTTAAACATTGAGCAGGATCAACAAGTTTTCCGTCAACTACGCACTCTTTAATAGCATTTCCATCACTTACTAATTTTTCCTTGCATTCTTCTTCTCCCACATAATTGCCCTCCACCATGCATTCTGTTTTTGGCTGATTTAAAGTTAAAATTAATTTCTTGCATTCTTCACCATCTCTTATTCCCGCTTCTGAACATTCTGCAGGAAGATATTTTTCTATAACCTCTTTTTCATAATTTTCCCTTTCTGAATTCTGCACATCCCCTATTTTATCTATTTCCTTGCATGCCGAATCTTCATCTTGAAATTCGCATTTTACAGCCAGGGCTTTATAACTTTCACAATTTGCTTTTTCTGAAGCTAAAGAGATATCTTCACAATTACATTCCTTTGGATTGCTGGTGCAAATAGACATCTGCTCCTTTATTTTTACTAAATCTTCCCCTTTTTTCTCATCTACACTTTTTTCCACCTTATCTTTCATCCAGGAATAAGATGAACATTTTTCATCTTCCAGCATCAGATTGTAATCCTGCGTAGCCAGTTCATCACAATAATTGAAAACTTTTTGAGATAAATCTGCAGAAAGACTTGTCTTTTCTTCTTCTGCTAAATATTTCTCAAAATAAGCTGATGAATTTAAATCGGAATTTCCCCTTACTCTGCTCTCAATTTCCTCTATATTATTTCTGACTTCATCTGCTGTATCTGGCGATACTTTTTTCTGAACTATTTTTAATTTACTTATTGCAGATTCTAAATTCTTAATTGCTTTCTCATCATTTCCCAACTGAGCATTATACATGGCTGAATCTATTTCCTTTTCTCTAATTTCAAGCGCAAGCCTTACTTTATTATCCCCCCCGGAAAAGAATAATTTGACATTGTCTGTAAATCTGTGAAATCCGGAATATGACTGGGCTGAAACAACAGGCATAGAAATGAATAATATAACTAAAAAAATAGCTGAAAAAACAGCTAATTCCTTAGACCAGCCTCTTCTCTGATTCATAAATAAATTAGCTCTTTAATACTTAAAAAACCTCCTAAACTCCCTTACACAAACCCTTAAAAACCCTTATTTCCAACTTATTCTGACTGTTAGAAGGAGAAAACATTTGTTTGACGAATTCTGATAGCACAAACATATGAGTGTAAGGAGGACAAAACAATAATGAAAGTTTACGTAGGCAATCTGCCTTTTAGTGTAGATGATGAAAAGCTTAGAGAAATCTTCGCAAAATTCGGAGATATAGAAGAAGCTACAATTATCAAAGACAAGTTTTCAGGCAGATCAAAAGGATTCGGGTTCGTTACTTTTACAGATGACGCTGCTGCCAAAAAGGCAATAGAAGAACTCAACGACAAAGACGTTGAAGGAAGAAATCTGAAAGTTAATGAAGCACGACCAATGGAAGACCGACCACCAAGAAGAGATTTCGGAAATAGAGGAGGAAGCGGAGGAGGACGAGAAGGTGGAAGAGGCTTCGGTGGTGGTGGCGGTAGAGGAAGAAGGTTTTAGTTAACCTAAATTTCTCCAAAAGAATCCAAAAATTTTATTTTTTATTTTAAATTTAATCTTTTTTATTATATATTTTCTAGTATATAGTTGGAACTTTCAGAAAGCTTATATATCGCTGTTCAAATGAAAGGTTATGGCATTTTTATTTGACCCGCAAGAAATCTTTACACTCTTGGGGAATCCTGTAGAAGAATGTAAAAAAAGATTTCCTGAATATATCTGTAATGCTAAATTAAGAGAATATATTGAAAAATATGAACAAGCTGGAAAATTCCAAAGATTTCTTTGGGCTATAGATCCAATAGATAATACTCGCTTAGAAGCGCTTGCAGCAAGGAAACTTCTTGAAGAAAGAGAAGAAAATCGTGGACAATGGTTAAGAAGCATCGAACTAGAAAGAGATACACCAGATATATGGTAAGATAAATTCATAATTAAAAATGACAACACCAACAAGAACCAGCAGAGAAACAGCAGGACCTAGCACAGAGTATCCTCTTTATGTAGAAGTTCGCGGTTATGACGAGAGAGAAAATCCCACTATTAAAGATAATTGTAGAGTCGAATTAGTCATTGAAGGGGCTACCTTGGGGTTGGGTTACGGAATATCAAAAGAAAGAGCAAATGAATTAGCAGAAAGAATATCTATTCGTTTAGGCATTGAAGTAAAATTAAAAGAATAATTTTTTAGATAATTCTAATATATATTTTCTATTATATATAATGCGGTATATAGTTTAATCAGCAGAAAGGATAAGGCTTAAAAACTAGTATTTCTGTGTATTTTTGTAAGTCAGGAGGTTAACTTTCGGAATTCAGACTTAATTGTCAGATGTCGCAAAATAAATCGATATCGAATTCTGAGTGAAGGTCCGGCCACCATATTAAGGTTGTATCTCGAAAGGGATATTCCCGCGAGGGAAAGCTCCAGAACAGAAACGATCCTATTAAGTTAGGCTGAAACGGCTGTCTCAACCGGTGCAACCCATTAAGGGGCTTAGTCGAATGTTAACGCGTTCTGTCTGCCGAAAGACAGAGAACGACAGAAGCTGGCCTATTCCTGACTTACATTTTTTATTTGGAATCTGAAGAAATAACAAGATAAACTTTTCCCAGTTTATCACGAATTATCAAATTAGGACATTCAAAGTTTATTGGAATTGGATTATATTCTACCCAGTATTTTTGAGGATCAATATTTTCCAAACCCTGCACTTCTACAAAATTATCTAATTTTAAATCTAAACCACCAAGAGGGTCGCCACGAGAAGAAACTACTGCAGTGCATTCCCCAGACATGGCTTGGAGAGCAATGGGAAGTTCATCAAGAAACTTCCTGGCTTTTGGTAAAAACTCAGAATCCCAGCCCCCAGCATATCTTAATTCTACGCCTCGTGAAATATCCATAGACTCTTTATTATCAATTTTCTTTTAAAAGCATTATTGTATCTCAAGATATCTCTCAGAAAGTCTTTTAAAACAAATATATTTAGCATAATCAAGGGCAGGTAGCTCATTGGGAGAGCGCATGACTGAAGCTCATGATGTAGGGGGTTCGATTCCCTCTCTGCCCATTTTTATCAATCTTTTATTTTTTCCTTTTGCAAAAAACCATCAATTCTTTTCTTGAATAAAAACAGGAAGATAATCAAAAAAGCTATGAAAAATAGTGAGATATAAACTTTAAAATCAAAAAAAGCAACTCCAACATAATAGCCAATACCTTGCCAGAAAATAGCCCACAGAAACATTCCTATGAAAGAATAAATTAAAAATAAGTGAAAAGGCATTTTAATCATTCCTGCTGGAAGTGAGATTATAGATCTTACATGCGGAAGACACCTGAATATTCCAACCCAATGGGCTCCGTCTTTCCTAAACTTTTTCGCTGCATTGTCCAAAGTTTCTTTATGTACAAATTTTTTAATTAATTTAATTCTGAAAATCCAATTATAGCCTATAGTTCTTCCTATGAAATAGAGAATGCATGTTCCAAAAAGATTTCCCAGGGCGGCAATTAAGAGTATTAAAAAGAAATTTTGGCCAGAAATTTTAGAAAAAATGCCGGCAAAAAATAAAACCGCTTCACTTGGAATTGTACTAACTAGCCCATTTATGAACATTAAAATAAAAATAACCCAAATTCCACCATCGGAAATAAGCAGATTAATAGTCTCCCACATCTTATAAATAATTGAAGGCATTTTATAAGACTATCATTTATAATTAAAAAACATCGATACCAATAACATTTATAAAACTAAAAGAGTTTATTCCAATATCAATTAAAAGAGAATAAAAATGGCTGAAAAAGGGGGTAATGAACTTGGAGTTGCTGGATTCACATTAGGAATTATCAGCCTTACTGTTTTATTCTTCAGCCCTCTTTATGGAATTTTCGCAGCAATTATCGGACTGATATTTTCAGCTGTTCAGCAAAAAAAACATAAAACAAGACTTGGAAGATGGGGAGTTGTGCTGAACACAATCGGGCTTATAGCAAATGCGGTGTTTTTTTACATTTATATTAAATATGTAATAGATTATCTCCAGGGTCTGCAATCCCTTGATACTTCAAGTTTCCCAACAGCATAAAATGAAAAATAATTTAAAATCAAAAAAGGCAGCGCTTGAAATGTCTGTAGGAACAATGGTTACTCTTGTTCTTCTTATGGTATTTCTTGTTCTTGGAATTTTCTTCATACAGAAAGTTTCAAAGCTCGGAACAAATGCTGTTGATACAATTGACAGTCAGGTTCAGGGAGAAATCCAGAAGCTTTTTGCAGAAGAGGGAAGAAAAATAGCTGTTTATCCAACCTCAAGAGAAATAGGAGTTAAGCGAGGAGATGACCCTAAAGGATTTGCATTTTCTGTAAGAAATCTTGATGTGGAAAGTGCGGACTTTACATTCTCCACTGTTGCTGCTGATGTTTCAAAATGTGGAAGCACATTCACAGAAGAAGATGCAAATGATATGCTGCTTGGTGGCTCTGGAGGCTTTGCATTAGGTCCTGGAAGTGCTCTTGATTTGCCAAGGCTTGTTAAGTTTATTGTTCCTGAAACCGCTCCACCATGCACCCTGACTTACAATCTGGAAATCAAGAAAGGCTCTGAATCTTACACCGGCGCAGATGTTTTTGTAACAATAAAGTAAATTTTTAAATTGCTCTTTCTTTAAGAAGTCATGATTAAAGTATATAATACCTTAACGAGAAAAAAAGAGGAATTTCGACCGATAAAAGGCAAGGAAATCAAGATGTTTGTCTGCGGACCAACTGTTTATGATTATTCTCATTTAGGGCATGCTAAAACCTATGTTCAGTTTGATGTTATCGCAAGATATTTCAGATTTAAGGGCTACAAATTGTCCTATTTGCAAAATATTACAGATATAGATGACAAGATAATAAATCGCTCTAATGATGAAAAAACAGATTGGAAGAAAATAGCAGCCAAATATGAAAAAGAATTTATTGAAGACATGAAGACACTTAATATTCATTCTGTAAATAAATATGCAAGAGCTACAGATTACATCAATGAAATAATTTCCCAGGTTAAAAGATTAATAAAAAAGGGTTATGCATACAAAATTTCAGATGGGTGGTATTTTGACTTGGAAAAATATAAGGATTATGGAAAACTTTCCGGAAGAAGAAAACTGAAGAAAGATGACTCTGTTTCAAGAATAGACGAGAATAAGGAAAAGAAAAGTTTCGGAGATTTTTGCCTGTGGAAGTTTTCAAAGCCCAGCGAGCCAGTATGGGAATCAAAAGAGCTTAGTGACGGAAGACCTGGCTGGCATATTGAAGACACTGCAATAACTGAAAAAGAATTTGGAGTTCAGTATGATTTGCACGGCGGAGGAATAGATTTAATGTTTCCACATCACGAGGCAGAAATTGCACAGATGGAATCTATTTCCGGCAAAAAGCCAATGGTAAAATACTGGCTTCACACCGGATTTCTTAAAATAAACAAAAACAAGATGAGCAAAAGCCTTGGAAATTTCAAAACAATAAAAGATATATTGAAAATTTATTCGCCAGAAGTGATAAGATACTTCATAATTTCAAATCATTACAGAAAACCGCTGGATTTTTCACAAGATGCCTTGGAAAATGCAAAAAATTCTTATAATCGACTGAAGAATCTCTGCGGAGAACTTAAACCTGAAGGAAAAATTAATGAAAATTACATAAAAAAATTCGAAGAAGAAATGGATGACAACTTTAATACTCCCAGAGCACTGCAAATTTTATGGAAGCTTCTTCGCGATGAAAAAGCCCGGGGAAAACTGAAAACAATTGAAAAAATGGATGAGATTTTCGGCTTAAATCTTCTAAAAAAGGAAAAAATAATTATTCCTGTAAATATCCTGACTCTTGCAAAAGAAAGAGAAAACTTCAGGAAGAATAAAGAATGGAAAAAAGCTGATGAAATCAGAAACAAAATTAATAAACTTGGCTATATTCTCGAGGATACTGAAAAGGGAGTTAATGTAAAAAAAGGGTGAAATGACAAAAGAAAAATTTGAATTTATAAATTTGAAATACAAGCCGAAAGATGATTTAATCTGCCTGCTGAAAATGAAGCCTGCAAATCCAAAGGAATTTCAAAAAGCCGCAAATGCTGTTGCACTTGAAAGCAGCATAGGAACCTGGACAAAAGTAGGAACATCCAAGAGGTATGTGAATAAACTGGGTGCAAGAGTTTTCTCAATCAGGGGCGATTATATAAAAATTGCATATCCAAAAGAATTATTTGAACCAGACAATGTTCCTAACATTTTCTCAAGCATTGCAGGAAATATTTTTGGAATGAAAGCTGTAAAATCTCTTCGTTTGGAAGATGTGAGCTTTCCAAAAAGCATTGTTAATAGTTTTGAAGGTCCCAGATACGGAATTTTGGGAATAAGAAAAATGATGAAAGTAAAAACAAGGCCTTTAGTCGGAACAATCATAAAACCAAAGCTTGGACTGATAACAAAAGATCATGCAGAGTCTGCATATGAATCCTGGCTCGGCGGATGTGACTTTGTTAAAGATGACGAAAATCTTGCTTCGCAAAAATTTAATGATTTTGAACACAGGCTTGCAAAAACCCTTGAAAAAGCAGATCTTGCAGAGAGTGAAACAGGAGAGAAAAAAGCTTATCTCGTGAATGTAACAGCAGAGACAAAAGAAATGATGAAAAGGGCGCAGTTGGCAGAAAATCTTGGAAGCAAATATGTGATGATTGATATGCTCACAGCTGGCTGGGCAGCGCTGCAAACATTAAGAGAAGCTAATTTCAAACTTGCAATTCATGCGCACAGAGCAATGCATGCTGCTTTTGACAGAAATCCTGACCAGGGAATAAATATGATGGTCTTGGCTGATTTTGCAAGATTAATCGGTGTTGACCAGATTCATATCGGAACAGGAATAGGAAAGCTTGAAGGAGATATCAATGATATAAAAGAAATAGAAGAAGAAATAGAGAAAAATTCTGTAAAAGCAACAAAACTTCGGCTCAGCCAAAAATGGGTAAAGATAAAACCTGTGTTTGCTGTTTGTTCCGGCGGTCTGCATCCAGGACATGTTCCATTTTTGATGAAACATCTTGGAAAAGACATTATTATTCAGGCAGGAGGTGGTGTTCACGGACATCCATCTGGAACAATTGCAGGAGCAGAAGCAATGAGACAGGCTGTTGATGCCACAATGAAAAAACAAACAATAAAAGAATATTCTAAAAACCATAAAGAACTAAAAGAAGCTATAGAATTTTGGAAATAAAATGAAAAGAGTGCTCGAATCAACAAAAAAATTTCATCGGGAATTCAGAAAGTCAATTGCTACAGCAGTTGTCACAGCATTGGGTATTATTATGGCATTAGCATGGAAAGATGTTATATCCTCTTTTATCAGCAAAATAACCAGTCTTAGTCCTGTTCAAAATTTTTTAATAAATGCTCTTATAATAACTGTCATTTCTGTCGCTATAATAATGATAGTCACCCATTTATCGCCCTCTGATTAAAATGGCAAAATATAGAAAAGCTGTTTTTATTCTTGCATATTCAAACACAAAAAAAGGAATTGAATATCTTTTGCTGAAAAGAAAGCTTCACTGGACTGGATGGGAATTTCCAAAAGGAAAGATAGAGCCTGGTGAATCAAAAGTTAATGCTGCAAAAAGAGAATTAAAAGAAGAAACAGGACATTCAATCCTGAAAATAAGAAAATTTAATTTCTCTGGAAAATATTATTATCATAAAGCCCTTTCTGACAGAAAAGGACTTATCGGGCAGACTTTTCAGCTTTATGCAGCAGAGATAAAAAAAAGAAAAGTCAGCTTAGATAAAAAAGAGCACAACCGCCATAAATGGGCTGATTTCAAAACAGCATTGAAAATGCTGAAATGGGCTAACCAGAAAAAATCTTTAAAAATCGTAAACTCTTATCTGAATAGAAAATGAAATTTCGTGAAAAAATCCTAGAATCAGGAACAAAAATAAT
>JAPLXX010000031.1 GCA_026395855.1 Candidatus Pacearchaeota archaeon
AGATTAAAAAGAGAATTATGGCTTCGTCCAGGAGATGTTGTAATAATTGAACTTTGGGAATTAGACAAGGAAAAAGGAGATGTAATCTTCAAATACAGGCCTAATCAGATAGAATGGCTAAAAAGCAAAGGCTATCTAAAAAAAGATACGCTTGAGTTCTGAAATGGAAAAAATTTTCTGCGAAAAGTTCAAGAGAATAATAAAAAATAAGCAAAAACTGGAAAAAAATCTAGGAATAAAAATAACAATAAACAAGGAAGAAATAATTATTGACGGCCCTGCTGAAAATGAATATGTTGCTGAAAAGATTATTGAAGCTCTAGATTTTGGCTTTCCTTTTACTGTTGCGCTTCTGATAAAAGAAGAAGATTTAATCTTCGAAGCTTTGAATATAAAAAATTACACAAAAAGAAAAGATCTGACAACTGTCAGGGCAAGGATAATCGGAAAAGACGGAAAAACTCTAAGTACTCTTCATCAACTGACAAAATGCTATTTTGAATTAAAAGATAATTCTGTTGGGATAATCGGGGAGCCAGAGCACATAAGAAATGCAAATGAAGCAATAATCTCCCTGGCTCGCGGCGCAAAGCATTCAAATGTTTACACTTTTCTGGAAAAAAATCAGATAAAACCTGTTTTTGATTTGGGATTAAAAGAGCAGAAGAAACCAAAAAAGAAGAAGAAATAAAGCGCCCCGTTACTTCAGAGTGGGAATTAATTTTTATAAAGAATCACGCACTTAAAATTTAATGTATGTGGAAATTTTGGATAATCAAAAAGAAATTATTGATTTAGCTATAAACAAGGCAGGCACATATAGGAAATTAGTAAAGAAAATAGATATTCCTAAAGCATCTATAACGAGGTATAAAGATGGTGGAGCAATTCCTAGAGATAGATTTGAAAGAATAGTAAAATTTTTAGAAATAGATTTTTCTTCTCTTAAAATAAAAGAGTTAAATAATAATTGGAAACAGATTCTTGGGGGAAAAGCCTGTGTAAAAATAAAAAAAGAAAATGGAACATATTCAGAGCAATTAAAAAAAGCACAAAAATCTGGAGCAAAATTTTTAGTGAAATGGCATGCAAGAATGAAAAAAGAACAACCCAAGGAATATCAATTAATACAGCATGAAAAATTCAAAAAAATGTTGGGATATAAATGTATAACAATTAAAGGAGAAAAAGTTAGGAATAAATTTGAAAAAGCAGTAGCAGATAAACTCACAGAATTAAAAATAGATTATGAATATGAACCTTTAATAAGAAAAAAAGGCAAATGGTTTTATCCAGATTTTTTGATAAATAAAAAAATAATCATTGAATGCACAGAATGGAAAGGAGAAATAAAAGCCTATCAATTAAGAGAAAAGATTAAGTGCTATGGGAAAGAGTATAAAGTATTTGTAGTAATCCCCAAACATTTATATATAATGTACAAGATTTTAGATAAACATCTAATATTGGGTTTAGATGAACTTGCCCGGGTAGCTCAGTCGGTCAGAGCACATGGCTGTTACCCTGCGTAGATTTTTCTACAAAAGCAGAAACCATGGGGTCGAAGGTTCGAGTCCTTCCTCGGGCGCTTTTTTTATCACAATAATTCTTTTAAATCAAGAACAACTAGTTAAAAGATGTTATTAGAAAAATTAAGGAGATTGGGGGGAGAAAGTCCTGCCACTTTTGTTTCTATAGTTGCAATGACCATTGATAAACACGCCGGAGGGCATTATTCAACTAATGAAGATTATGAAGCTGTGAATACCTTAGCAAATAAACTTGATAAACTTTCAGAAGACCCCAAAGATTATTTAGGTCTCCAATCAATGGTGTACATAATCTGGCCTAAAATAAAAAAAGAAGAAGGAAAAACTATGGACGATATTTGCCTACAAACAAATCTTTTAGCAAAAGAATTGCGCTGCTTCAGAGAGCTTCCCACAAAAAGGCAGGAAGAACTAAGAGATGTTTGTTTAGATTTATCCAAAAGAATCAAGGTAGAAGAGAATTCCTCTTATAGAATGGGGTTGGCTGCATAAACTTTTTTAACCAACAATAAACTATTTCTTTAATGAAAACAAAAGAAAAACCCCGCGTCCTCCTAGCAATGTCAGGCGGTGTTGATTCAAGTGTATCTGCACTTCGTCTTAAAAAACAAGGTTATGAGGTTATTGGAGCTTTTATGAAAAACTGGAGCGATACAAAAAACTCAATAGGAGAATGCTCTTGGAAAGATGATAGAAAAGAAGCAATTTTCATTGCTTCTCAACTTGGAATTCCTTTGATAACACTAGACTTTGAAAAACAATATAAAAAAGATGTTGTAGAATCAATGTTTAACATGTATAAGAAAGGTATAACGCCTAATCCAGATATAGACTGCAATCAAAAGCTTAAGTTCCCTCTTCTCTGGAAAACTGCAAAAAAGCTGGATGCTGATTTTATTGCAACAGGACATTATGCAAGGATAAAAAAGATTGCAGGAAGAAAAAATGTTAGTATAAAAAATAAGGCTATTAATGATAAAGTGTCGGTTAAATTAAATTCATTAACAGGAAAAAGAGGTGATAACATTCAATACAATCTTCTCCGCGCTAAAGATGAAACCAAAGATCAATCATATTTCCTTTACAGATTATCTCAAAAAGATTTAGAGCGTTCTTTATTTCCTATAGGAGAACTCACTAAAAAGCAAGTTCGGGAAATAGCTAAAAAAAACAAATTTCCAAATTATAATAGAAAATCAA
>JAPLXX010000045.1 GCA_026395855.1 Candidatus Pacearchaeota archaeon
ATATCAGAAAAGAAAAGGAAATAAACCTGATTTTTGCAAGGTCCCTATGTTTAATCTGAAAACAAGAGCTATAAAGATTCTTGATTTTGACATAAAAGAAGAGCATGAAAGGCTGATTGCAGAGAGGGAAAAATGAAGATAGCAATTGATATTGACGGAGTTCTAGCAGATTTAATGCCTTCTTTAAACGATTTTTATAATCAGAAATATAGAGCTAATTTTAAAATAGAAGATTATAAACATCATGATCTGGATAAAACCTGGGAATGTTCTAAGGAGGATGCAGCAAAAATTATAGAAGAATTTTATTATAGCCCTGATTTCTTAAGGGTAACTCCTATTGAACATTCACAAGAAGGAATTCTAAATTTGTCCAAAAAACATATTTTATTCTTAATAACTTCAAGACCCCTGGACATTAGTGCCCAAACTGAAAAATTTATCCAGGATTTTTTTGAGGGGCAAATTGAAAAGATTATCTATACTGGTCAGTATAACTTGCCTGCAAAAGATATAGATAAAAAAAGCATCTGTATTTTAGAGAAAGCAGATGTTTTGGTTGAAGATTGTTTTGAGACAGCTATAGATTGTGCAAATTATGGAATTAAGGTTTTTCTTTTGGGCAAACCTTGGATTAAATACCCTGAAGAATCTGATAATCTTATTATAGTACAGAACTGGCAGGAGATTTTGCAGAAATTAAAATGAACATCCCGCAATATTTCAAAGATATAGAAGAGAATACAAAAAAGGTATATGCTGTGGCTGAAGAAGCCAGAGCCAAGGGATTTGACCCTGTAAGCAAAGTGGAAATTCCCCTGGCAAGGAGCCTTGCTGAAAAAGTAGTGGGTTTGATATCTTCTTGAATCAATAGAGGCTGGAATAAGAATCGGCTTTGCTTATATTACTCTTGGAGTTGTTTCTTCTCCTATAGAAGGGTTTACAGGATTAAGGCTGGAAAAAACAAAAGACGGAAAAGACTATTTTGCAGCAAATTTTTCAGGCCCTATAAGAAGCGCAGGAACAACAGCGTCCTGCATGGTATTAATTCTGATAGATTATCTCAGAGAAATGTTTGGCTATGCAAAATATGACCCTAATGAAGAAGAAATATTAAGATATGTTACAGAAAATAAAGATTATCATGAAAGAGTTACCAATCTTCAGTATATGCCGACTGACGAGGAAATAAAATACCTTGCAGAAAATCTTCCGATTCAGATAGACGGAGATCCTACTGAAAAGCTGGAAGTTTCTAACCACAAAAACCTGGCAAGAGTAAAAACAAACCATATCAGAGGGGGAATGTGCCTAATTTTTTCAGAAGGATTATCCCAAAAAGCTGCAAAAGGCTTCAGGCTTTTAACAAGAATGAAGCGACAGGGGCTTGAAGCAAACGGATTTAATTTTTTAGAGGGATATATCAAGCTGCATTTGAAAAGAGATTTGGGTAAAACAGAAAGTTCTCCGACATATATTCAGGATTTGGTTGCAGGAAGGCCTGTCTTTGGGCATCCTGGAAAATCAGGAGGATTTAGATTCAGATACGGACGGGGAAGAACATCTGGGTTCAGCGCATTTTCCCTGCATCCTGCAACAATGGCTATAACAGACAATTTTATTGCAATAGGAACCCAGCTTAAAATAGAAAAGCCAACTAAGGGAGGAATTGCAACAACATGCGACAGCATCGAAGGGCCTATAGTAAAATTATTCAACGGAAGTGTTAAAAAAATAAAAACAAAAGAAGAAGCTAAAAAGTTATATCCAGATGTTGAAGAAATAATTTATCTTGGAGATATTCTTTTTCCCTTTAGTGATGTTGCAAACAGAAATTTTAACCTTCTGAAGCCCGGTTATGTTGAGGAAATTTGGGGCTTGGAGTTAAGGGAGAAAAATCCTGAGCTGGAAAAAAATACTGACGCACGAAATATTAATTTCGAAAAAGCAATTGAAACAAGCCGGCAGGAAAAAATCTCTTTGCATCCTCAGCACATTTTTTACTGGACAGAAATTTCCAAAGAGGAATTTTACGGGCTTTTAGACTGGCTTAAAAGCGCAAAGACAGGCAAAAAAATTATTCTTCCTTACACAAAAGCTGACCAAGAAAAATATGCATTGGGAAAAAGAGCATTGGAACTTTTAGGTTTAGAGCATGAAGTTAGCATAGAATATGTTATTATAAATTTTGAAAATAGCAAAGCACTTTTTGCTAATTTGGGGATTGATTTTAATGTTCTGAATGAAGAAGCGCTTCTCAAAGATGCTGTTGATGTCGAAAAATATCATAAAGAGGGAAGTGTTCTTGAAATTCTGAATTCAATTTCTGAATTTAACATAAGGGACAAAGCAGGGGATTTTATCGGTTCAAGAATGGGCAGACCTGAAAAAGCTAAATTAAGAAAACTTACAGGAAGCCCAAATGTTCTTTTCCCTGTCGGAAATGAAGGCGGAAGATTAAGAAGTTTTCAGGCAGCCCTTGATAATGGTGCTGTTACAGGAATGTTTCCTATTTTTTACTGTGAGGAATGCAAAAGAGAAACAATTTACAGGACATGTGAAACCTGCGGCAAGCACTGCATAAAGATGTTTTACTGCCGTGAATGTGGAATAAGCTCTGCTGACAGATGCAAGGAGCACCTGAAATCAATGCCTTATTCCAGCAAATCTGTTGATATAAATTTTTATTTTGAAAAAGCAAAAGAAAAACTAGGGCTTTCCAACGGAGAAATTCCTCCTTTGATTAAAGGAGTAAGGGGAACGAGCTCTGAAGATCATGTTGTTGAGAATCTTTCAAAAGGAATTTTACGGGCAATGTTTGATTTGCAGGTAAATAAAGACGGAACAATCAGATTTGATGCCACAGAAATGCCCCTTGTATCTTTCAAGCCAAAAGAAATAGGCGTTAGTGTAGAAAAACTAAAAGCTATAGGCTATGACAAAGATATTCATGGAGAAGAGCTAAGCAATGATAATCAGATTCTTGAATTAATGCCTCATGATATTATTCTTCCGAGCTCTCCTGAATCTCCTGACGGAAGAGCTGATGATATTTTTATGAGAATATGCCATTTTGTCGACGATATGCTTGTGAAATTTTACAGGATGGAGCCGATATACAATGTGAGGAAAAGAGAAGACCTTGTCGGAAAGCTTGGAGTTTGCATTGCTCCCCACAACTGTGCAGGCGTTGTCTGCAGGATAATAGGATTTTCAAATACACTCGGAATGTTTGCAAGCCCCTTCATGCATGCTGCAATAAGAAGAGACTGCGACGGTGATGAAGCAGCTATAATGCTTTTGGGAGATGTTTTGCTTAATTTTTCAAGAGAGTTTCTTCCTCAGCATCGGGGAGGGACACAAGATTCACCTTTAGTTCTAAATGCTAAAATTGATGCAGGCGAAGTTGATGACCAAATTCTTGATTTTGAATTAGTGAATGAATATCCTCTTGAATTATACAGGCTTGCTGAAGAGAGAAAACATTCTTCTGAGATTTCTGTCAGGGATGTCAGACGTGTGCTGAAAGAAGGAGGAAACCCTTTTGTTGATTTAGGATTTACACATGATACAGATAATTTTAATGAGGGGGTTGCATGCTCGAATTATAAACTTCTTGAAACAATGCAGGACAAAGTTAAGCATCAGATGGAGCTTGTGGAAAAAATAAGAGCTGCAAACACTTCCGAAACAGCGAGGTTAATGATAGAAAGGCATTTCCTCAAAGACATGAGGGGAAATCTCAGGAAATTTGCAATGCAGGAGCTCAGATGTGTCGCCTGCAATGAAATAATGAGGCGTCCGCCGCTTGCAGGTGTATGCACAAGATGCGGGGGAAAAATAATATTCACAACAAATGAAGGCGGAATTAAGAAATATCTTGAGCTTGCTCTTGAACTTGCGAGAAAATACCATCTTTCGACTTATATAAAGCAGTCTCTTGAACTGACAAAGAGACAGATAGATTCTATATTCGGAAAAGAGCCAGAGACACAGGAAAATCTTGGAAGATGGTTTTAGTTATTTGGTCTTGTGGGAGCAGGGGCAATTTCGAATTGATTTGTTTCAGTCATTCCCTGAGAACTCCACACAATTACATAATTTCCGTAACCTCCAGTTCTTAGCAAATAGCTTGCAAAGTCAGGGTTTGCCCCAATTTCTATCTCTCCAGCAGCTGTGGTTACAGAATCTTCAGCAAGTTTAGTTCCATTCGGACTATAAATTTTCCACCTTATTTCTCTCTGAGCTTCTCCCTGACTTTCAGGGCTATAAAGAACTAAAAGTATGCTCTCTGTATCATAAAATCTATTTTTCACACCTACAAATTCATTTAAATCTACAGACATATCATTATTAAAATCTCTTCGGTAATTTGCTGCAAAAACTAAGCCAATGCTTCTCCGTATGGTTAAATCCCCCGGGTTTTCAGGATTTGCCCAAGTAAAGCCAGGCGCTGGAAAATATCTCCCTCTAGTATAAATTACATTTTCAGGAACATTCTGATTTTGTGTTTCTTCTCTTGGATTAACATTTACCTGGGTTCTCCCTTCTCTGACAACTTCTTTTTGATATCTCATTTGACCCAACAGGGAAAAATAAGGGGCTAATCTTGCAATTTCAGCGTCACTACTTGATCCCATGGCTGCTCCAAGAAGAGTTATTTCTTCTCCTTCTGTTAGTTCACTGATAGTTGCTGCACATCCCCCAGCTCCTATAGCTGTTAATCCCAAAAGACCAGCAGCAATTCCTCTTCTGCCATTTTTTCCAAAAGCTCTTACTTTTTGGGCTAATTCCTCAAGCATCATATTTTTCCGATTATTTCTGTCTTTAAATAACTTATGTAATATAAAGAATTATCGTTGGGAAAAGCAGACATCCCATCATCTGGGTTCTTCTCACGCCGAGAGAGATGCAATAAATTCCTGTGAATGTTGATATTACAAAAGCAATAAAGCCCAAAAAACCTGAAATCAGAAGCACTATCAGCACGAGAATGCAAAGAGTTACTATTGAAAGCTTTGTATAATTTATTTTGTTTATTTTCTGAGAAAAAAATATAGAAAGTTTTTTCATAAGAAAGAAAGATATTAGTCCTGAAATCAAGACAACAAGTAAAATCAGAATTAAAACTTTTACAGAAGGAATTTCTATCAAATCTCTTATTGCAGCTGCTGCTCCTGTTCTTGCTTTTGAGATTGCATAAAGCGACATAAAGGAAAAACCCATTACAAGAACATTTGTTGCTCCAAGAAGGACCAGAAATCCTTTTCTGTCTGTTTTTGAAATTGTGTTTCCCAAGACAGCTGCCTGCCCGCTACCTAATCCTGGAAGAAATCCGCATAACGGAGACGCAATAAGAGCTGCTAAAATAGGTTTTTTTAATTCTGCTTTTTCCTCTTTGATAATCTGTTTTGGAATCTGTGTTTTTGTTTTTATAGAAAGAAGCAGGTTTGAAGCTCCAAACAATCCTGTTAATAACGGCAAAAGCGAATCTTTAAGCGGTTCAAGATTTAAGAGGATTAATCCAAGAATTCCTGTAAGAGAATAAACCAGCAAAGAGGAGAATTTTCTTTTTTCTGAGAATATCATTATCAGGGAAACTGCAATTAATATGTAAGGAATAGCTGTTTGAATAAGAGGATATATTTTTTTGACAAGAACTATTAACGGAAATGCAAGAATTACTGTAAGAATAACTGCAGCAAGCCCGCCATATGCTGCAAGCATGACAGCTGCATGGCCTTTTCCTTCGCGAAGAAGCTCATGGCCTGGCAGAACAGAGAGTGCTGTATCTTCATTAGGACATCCAAGAAAAATAGAAGGAACAAAATCCAAAAAAGTATGGGTTATTGCCATTGCTGTTATAAAAACAACAAGATACAAAGTAGGCAGAAAAAATAAAAAAGATGCTGATGCAGAAACAAGCATTGCCCCAACAAGATTTATGTGAATTCCAGGCATAAGGCCTGTGAAAGTTCCTGCAGAAATTCCCAGAATAAGAAAGACAATTAGTTCTATAAGCATGTTATTAATAAAATTCAAAAGTTTTAAAGAATTTGGATAGTGATTTGAAGAAGCAGAATAATGAGCTTGTTATCAAATAAGAAATTAATCTCTATTTAATTGGAGGCTTTTAACATTTGTATAATCTTTATTAGGTTAGTCTACAATAAAAATTAGAGGTTGGTTTTTATTGTCACTTATAAAAAACTTTAATAACTATCAGGAACTTTAGAAAATATGGATGTAAATGAAAGATTTGAACTGATAAAGAGAAATACAGAAGAGATTATTACAGAACCAGAACTTAAGGAACTGCTGGGAAAAAAGAAAAAACCTGTTGTTTACTGGGGAACAGCTCCGACAGGAAAGCCTCATGTAGGGTATTTTCTTCCTGCGCTTAAAATTGCAGATTTCTTAAAGGCAGGCTTTCAGGTAAAAATTCTTTTGGCAGATTTGCATGCTGCTCTGGATAATGTGCCATGGATAGTTTTAGAGAAAAGATATGATTATTATGAAAAAATAATTCCTTTAATGATTAAAGCAATTGGCGTTGATGTTAAAAATCTAAAAATAATCAAGGGAAGTGAGATGCAGCTTAAGCCAGAGTATATGTATGATGTTCTGCAAATGTCTTCCCATGTTTCGATACATGATGCAACAAAAGCTGCTTCAGATGTTGTCAAAATGCAAGACAATCCCAAACTTTCCGGAATTATTTATCCGATAATGCAAGCTGCAGATGAGCAATATCTTGAAGTTGACTGCCAGTTAGGCGGAACAGATCAAAGGAAGATAATGGTTTTGGCGAGAGAAAATCTTCCAAAAATAGGATATAAATCCAGAATAGAGATAATTAATCCACTAATCCCGGGTCTAATTGGAAAAAAGATGTCTGCTTCTGACGAAAAATCAAAAATAGATTTGCTTGATGATGATAAAACTATAAAAAGCAAGATTCAAAATGCGGAGTGCATTGCAGGAAATGCAGACAACGGAATTCTCGCTTTTTTAAGATATGTAATAATGGTAATAAAATCAGATAAAAAAGAGGATTTTATTGTAAAAAGAAGCAAAGAGCATGGCGGGGACAAAATTTACAAAGAATACCCAGAGATTGAGAAAGATTTTGTAGACAAAAAACTTCATCCGCTTGATTTAAAAAATGCTGTTGCAGATGAAATAATCAATATCTTGAAGCCGATTCAAAAAAACAGAAAAGAGCTGGAAGTGCTGGCTAAAAAAGCTTATGATTAATTTGTCTTAAATTCCACAACATCTAAATCCTTTAATTCATGCTCTAAGCCCACTTTTTGCCCTGGAAATTTAGAGCTCGGACCCCAGATTTTCGTTTCTTTTATTTTTGAAGAACTCTTGAATATTTTCAATGCTATATCTTTTACTTTAGAGCCGTTTTCCATTACAAATGGTTTTTCTGTTTTTTGTTTTCCAGGCTCTTTTGTAAAAATCCTGAGCTTTCCAAAGCTTTCAAATATCTTGTTCTTTAATTCATCAATTCCCTCGCCTGTTTTTGCAGAAATCATTACAAAATTATATTTTCTGCTTTTGAGCGTTGATTCTGTTTTTCTTTTATCATTTTCATTCAGCAGATCTGTTTTATTGAATGCAATTATCTGCTTTCCTGATGCTTTTGGCAGGAGGAATTTTATATCTTCTGCTTGCTTTATATTTTCTATCAAAATTACCAAGACATCTGCACTATTAACGAGCCCTTTATCATAATATTCAGAAGCTATGGCTGGTATTTCTATGAGCTGAATGTTTGTTCCAGAGTATTTCATCATTCCTATTGCAGGGGTTTTTGTAGTGTTTGGATATTCAGATATCTCTGGATTTGCATTTGTTAGTCTAGAAAGAAGGGAAGATTTTCCTGAATTTGTGAATCCAATAATAACTGCCTGTAAATCCTCTTTTTTTATTCCTGATTTTTTTGAGCCTTTGCTTGTTTTTTTAATTGTTTCAATTTTTTCCTTTAGTTTAATATGCCGAGTCTTGAGATTTGCCAGCATTTTTTCAGCTGATTTGTGCTTAGGACATTCCCGCATCATTTCTTCAAGCCATTTAAGCTTTTCTTCATTTGTTTGCGCACGCAAATACATCCCAGCAGCTTTTTGATATTGCGGAGACTGGTTTGTTGAGGACATTGTAAGACACCTACGGTTTCTTCACACTCAACTTCCCTTTATTTATATGCATATAACTTTTAAACAGAAAGAACTTAAAAATTTAATGAAGGCTGAAATTTATGAAGTGATAACCAAGAAAAAAGAGTTTTCGCAGCTTCCAAGAAAAGACGTGGAAATAGCATATTCTTCTTTTGAAAAAAGGCAAACCAGTGAAGAAGAGAAAATACGGCTGACCCGCGGATTGCTCCATAAAGTTTTCGGAGCTTTTTTGAGCAGAAAATTGCTGGGTCCTAAAAATAAAAGTTTTGAATGGATATTAAGAAAGCATATATCTACCAGGGAAAGAATAGAATTTTATCCAGAGATTTATAGCGGGATTTTAAAAGGACTTGGAAAAAGAATAAGCGTTATTGATTTAGGGGCTGGTGTCAATGGTTTTTCGTATAATTTTTTCAGAAAAGCAGGTTTTGACGTTAGTTATTCCGGAGTTGAAGCTATAGGGCAGCTGGTCGAGTTAACTAATAATTACTTTGAAAAAGAAAAAATAAACGGCAGAATGCTTCATTTAAGCCTTTTTGATATCGAAGAAATAAAGAAAATAATCAAAAAAATTGAAAAGCCAAGGGTGATTTTTTTATTTAAAGTCGTAGACTCCCTCGAAATGCTGAGCAGGGATTTTTCCAAAAAGCTGATTTCAGAGATTTCTTCTTTAGCTGACAGGATAGTTGTAAGTTTTGCCACAGAAAGCATGATAAAAAGAAAAAAGTTTTATGCGAAAAGGACATGGTTTCTTGAATTTTTGAAAGAGAATTATTCTATCCTTTATGATTTTGAATTAGGCAAAGAAAGATACATTGTTTTTAAGAAGTAAAATTTATATACAACTTTGCTATTTTAATAAAATATAAAATGCCACAGCAAAATTCACCTATGCCTCCTACTGTTCAGCAGCAAAAACCTGCTAGTAATAAACCTATAGCTGAGCAGCCAATTCAATTTCAAATTCCATCTGTACCACTTCAGATGCCTTCTATTCCTCCTGGGCAACCTAGTCAACAGGAACCTGCATCAGAAGAGCCAAAAAAGAAAAAGGGCTGGAAATTTTGGGTTATAATAATTGCAATAGTTATTATCATAGGAGGGTTGGGGGCTTATTTTTTACTTGGTTAAAAACTAAAAAATGAAAAAAATATTTTGGGTGATTATTTTTGTGTTGTTGATTGTAGCTAATATCTATCTCTACAAGTTAAATATAGAAAGAAAAGCCAACCTTGAAAAGAATGAAAGCTACTACTCTTTAAATCAAAGCGAGAGAAATGTTGTCCTGAATAATCTGGAAAGCAATTATATTTGGGGTTTTGCTGGGTTGGTTGTTATAATCATTCTTGCGGTTCTCTTTTTTCTAATCAAAAAACAAACCTAAAGAATTAATCTTTAAATACTCTCAAATTCTTTTTAGTAAATGCATGCAAAATTTTACAGAAAAATTCTGAAAAATGGAATGACTATTATTCTTGAAAAAAGAGATGTTCCTGTAGTGAGCGTTGCCTTTGCTGTAAGAACAGGCGGCATCAACGAGGCTGCTTCTGAAAAAGGAATTTCCCATTTTATAGAGCATTTGCTTTACAAAGGAACTCCCAGCAGAGATGCAAAAAAAATAGCTGAAGAGATTGAAAAAAACGGCGGAATTTTAAATGGTTTTACAGATGAAACAATTACAGCATTCTGGTGCAAAATGCCTTCCAAGCATCTTTCTCTTGCCCTAAATGTTCTTGGTGATATGATTAAAAATCCTTTATTTGACGAAAAAGAAATTGAAAAAGAAAGGAAAGTAATTTTTGAAGAGATTCATTTGTATAAGGACAACCCGCATCTTTATGTTTTCCAGGAGATTCATAGATTTCTATATAAAAAACCATTTGGAACACCCTTAATTGGAACAAGAGAAACTCTGAATTCCCTAAGTCGCGAGAAAATTGTCAGAAAGTTCAAACAAATTTACCAGCCAAATAATATGATTCTTTGTGTTGTTGGCAATGCGAGTTTTAAAGACCTTGTGAATTTTGCAGAAATAAATTTTGGAAAAATGAAAGGCAGCGTCCCTAGAATTAAAGTTTCAAAGCATAATTATTCTAAAACAGAAAAAAGAAAAGGAATAGACCAGGCAAATATGGTTTTTGCATATCATATACCAACTGATAAAGAAAAAGGAAGTCATGCAGCGTTTGTCCTGAATACTCTTCTTGCGGGAGGAATGTCTTCGAGGCTTTTTTCAGAGATTAGAGAAAAAAGGAATCTTGCTTATAGTGTTAAAGGGGATTCAATTTTTGCGAAAGATTTTGCCTACAGCATTATATATATCGGAACAAAAAAAGAAAATATTCCACAGGTTAAAGAAATTATTCTGAGAGAATTTGAAAAAGCCTCAAAAGAAATTCCCGAAAAAGAGCTTCTTCAGGTCAAGGAGCAAATAGTTGGTAATTATCAAATATCTTTGGAAGATTCCCATAATCAAATGTTAAACCTTTTATATCATGAAATTAATGGAAATGCCAAAAGAATTTATGATTTTGAAAAAAAAATAAGATCTGTAAAAATGAAAGATGTTAAGGCTCTTGCAAAAAAAGTAAAAGGAAAAGATTACAGCTTTTTTGCATTAGTGCCTGGGTGATAAACTTATAAACAACTTTTTCTCCTGAAAAGCATGTTCATTGTAAAAGTTCCTGGACTAAACAGTTCGGGAAAAACAATTGGCTGTGAAAAAGCTGGAAATGCAATTCTTGAAACTCTGAAAGAAATTTATAGTAATGAGCAGGGAAAACCTATTGATGTTGGATTATTAGATTTGGAGGAAATTCATCTTGATAATGGAAATTTGGAGCTGGCAAATAAATTAATTTATGAAAATGCTTTAGAAGCTTTTGAGACAAAACCAAAGACATTTTTTATTGGGGGAGATCATTCTATAAGCTATTCTCTATCAAAGGCATTTTTGAAATCCTGCAGAAATGCCCAGAAAGAGCCTTGCTTGATTGTTTTTGATGCGCATCCTGATTGCATGGGCTCTATTAATTCAAAAATTCCTAACCATGAAGAATGGCTAAGAACTTTAATCGACGCAGGCTTTCCTGCAGAGAATGTTTTGCTGGTGGGTGTTCGTAACTCAGATGCACAGGAAATTGAGTTTTTAAGTAAAAGCAGAATTAGAAATATCAGTATTAATCAGTTATTGGCCAATATAGAAGATATTTGTGATACTATCATGGAATTTTCCAACGGAAAAGAATTGTATCTTTCACTTGATATAGATGTTATTGATCCTGCATTTGCTCCTGCAACAGGTTATCCAGAGCCAGGGGGACTCACATCCAGACAATTTATTTATTTAATACAAAGATTGAATAAAATAAAAAATCTTAAGGCTATCGATTTGGTAGAGATTAATCCTGAGAAAGACAGCATTGGTCTGACTATTAAATTAGGGGCTAAAATTCTTGCAGAATTTTTATGAAGGTTTGAGTGATTCAAATTCAATGTGAAGAAATTGCTAATGTAAACAGCAGTTCTAAGTTGACAGTAAGGAGATTATCTTAAATGATTTATTATTAAAATATATTTATCATACAAATTTATAAAGAATATATAATTAATCAGAATATGGACGCTACTCATAAAAAACTGATGATGCTTGTTCTTTCAGATATTTTCATACTAAGCAGTTTTGGGCTTATAGCCCCTATATTTGCCGTGTTTATAATGGAAAATCTTTCTGGTGGAGGCATAGTTACAGCAGGTTTAGCAACAACAATTTTCCTGGTTGTCAAGTGCTCTGTGCAGCTTCCGTTATCAAAATATTTTATTGACAAGCATAATCACAAAGCAAGATTTTTAGTTCTTGGAACTCTTTTGATTATTACTGTTCCATTCATATATGTTACTGCAAAAAGTATTTATACAATATATATCGCGCAGGCTGTTTATGGATTAGGTGCAGCACTTGCATATCCTGCATGGTTCAGCCTTTTCACAATGTATATGGACAAAAAACAAAGGGGTTTTGAATATGCAATATACACTACTGCTGTCGGAGTCAGCACTGCAATAGCAGCTGTTCTCGGGGCAAAAATTGCAGAAATATTCGGATTTAAATTCTTATTCTTCCTCGTAGGCATAATTGCTTTTCTTGGATTTTTGTTTTTAATAGCTCTTTACAAGCTTGAAATGAAGAAGGCAAAATCAGGTAAATTCCCGAAACATCCTTTCAACAAAATAAAAAAATGAAGCCTATAAGGGCATTTATCTCAATAGATCTTCCCGAAAATATCCGAAAGGAGATTGAAAAAATTCAGAAAAAACTTCCTGCGTTTGAAGGAAAATTTACAGAGCTTGAAAACTTGCATCTGACTTTAAAATTTCTGGGAGATGTTGATGAAAAAATCCTAATTGAAATAAAAAGAAGGCTAAGAGAAATTAAAATCAAGAAATTTGAAACCAGAGTCTCAGAGTTGGGCTCTTTTTCTCCTAATTACATAAAGATAATCTGGGTGAAACTGGACAACTGTGGGCATCTTCAGAGAATTATTGATGAAAAACTTTCAGGAATATTTGAAAAAGAAGAGAGGTTTATGGGTCATGTAACAATTGCCCGAGTCAAGTCAGTTAAAAACAAAAATTACTTTTTAGGAGAACTGAAAAAAATTAAAATTCTAGATGGCTTAAGGTTTCAGGTGAAAAGCTTTGAACTAAGAAAATCAGAATTAATGCCGGAAGGGCCTGTTTACGAAACTCTGGAAGAATATCATTTAGTATAATAAAGATTATAAGCAGGATTTTGTTTTGGGTATTTTAATGACGATTGATTCTGAGACACAAATAAATCCCACGCAGCTTGAAAAGTTAGCTATTTCTTCTGGTGACCGCTTTTTAAGTGCTATGGAAGAACGGGACAGAAGGTTAGGCAGACGCGATAGAGATATAAACCTTACCGGAGCTTCCCCGGAAATGCTTGGTTTACTTAAGGAGCAGATTACAGATTATTTAGCTGAAAAAGGAGAGGTCGTTAATGTTCAAATAAACGGAACTACTGGTTATCCTATAAATGTCGGATTTCTTCTAGCTAACAGAAACTGTTATTAATTATCCTGATAAAAACATCCGACTTTTTACCTAGCTCTTTTTTGAGCTCTTCTTCAGGAGCATTGATTACATTTTTTATTGTTCCAAACTTTTTCAGCAGTTTTTTTGCTGTTTTTGGACCGATTCCAGGAAAGCTCTCTAAAATAAATTGTGAACGCTCTTTTACGCTGAGAGATTTCTTTGAAATGTTCAGGGGAGATTCTCTTGGTTTTTTCCTTGAGAGTATGCTAAGAAATCTTGCAGTATCTTCATAATTTTTTGTGAAGATTATCGGAACCTTGTGATTTAGCAGAATTGAAAGCAAAAATCCTCTTATTGCATTAGGATGCATTCCAACTCTTTCTTCTGAATCTGTGTAAAGTTCCTGTTCATCAAAACCCTCTATAATAAGAATGCGATTTTCATACTGCTGAAGCTCTTCAAGCTGCTTCAAAAGCCTTTGGTTTTTCATTGAACTGATAAAGTCAGAGATGGTCTTCCTTTCTATTGCAATTCCTTTTACAAGATAATCTGCGACTTTCAGTTCTTTTATTTCTGCATCAACACCAAGGGATTTTAATTCAGCGATTACCAGGGAATTTTTCTCCCTGTAATCTGCGGTAATCACTGGTTTTTCAATTATTTTTATTTTTTTGCTTCTTTTTGGGAAAATATTGAATATTTCTTTCATATTAGTTTATTAATCACCTATCATCTGGCACATTTTTTAATTTAATGTTTTATTATTTTATTCAACTTAAACTTTCTCTTTATCATAACTGAGCTTTTTTTGAACCTCTTCTGCATTTTTATTTCTTAAATCTTCTTTTACAGAGCTTATTGCCAAATGCATCTTTTTTTCTTTTGATCTTGAGGAATAAAAGAAAGCCTCATCTCTTGTTTTTCTTGTTATAAGCATGATAAGCTTGCCTTTCATTAGCCTTGCTGTTCTTCCTGCCCTTTGAATGGCTCTTATTGCAGACGGAACAGGTTCATAAAAAATAACAACATTAACCTCGGGAATATCTAAGCCTTCTTCACCGATGCTGGTAGCGCAAAGGACATTTATTTCTCTGCTTGAGAATTCCTGAATTATTTTTTTCTGCTCTTTTTGAGTTAATCCAGAAGCTCCGTCTGCGTCTTCCTTTTTTGCCTGGCCAACGAAAACCTTTGCATTTATTCCTTTGAGGCTGTTTAAAGTTTTGCAGAGAATTCTTGCTGTTTCCCTAAACTGCGAGAAAACAATTATCTTGACTTTTTTGTTTTCCTGAAATTCTTTCTTTACAATATTTCTGAGTGCTTCTATCTTCGGATGCTCCTGCTCTTTTGCTAAAAGTTCCTGGGATAAGCTAAATGCAAAATTAAACTCTGGCTTTGA
>JAPLXX010000066.1 GCA_026395855.1 Candidatus Pacearchaeota archaeon
AAGCATTTCTTCTCTTTTCTTTAATTTGACTTTCTCTTTCAGCTCTTCGCTTGTTAATTCTCCTGCAGCAATTTTTTCCTTAAGTTTCTTGGCCTTTGCTAAAAGTGTTTTCTTCTTTCGTTCGATGTCTTCAGCGGACGAAGCAAGAACTTTGTTCTTTTTCTCTTCAAGACTTTTTTCTTCTGTAGTTGATTCTAATTCAGCTTTTTTCTTAAGCTCTTCAGAAACTTCTTCTTTTGTTTCTGTTTTTTTCTTCGGCATAGAAATTACTCGCAGAATTAGTTTTTAAAGGTTTTTGATGGGGGAAGTATAAGATAATTATGAAATTAAAATGATAACAATCTAACTAAGCCTTCAATTTCTTTTATATCTTTTTCTTTAGTGGGATGGCTTACAACAGGGGTTGCATAAATTTTAATGCCCTGATATTCTGCTTTACCTGCTTGTATTTTTACAGAGTCAACTCCTGAAATTCCCATTGGCATTTTAGCCTTTTTAAGATAATCACATAAAGTCATATATTCTTCTTGGTTCAACATAGTAACTTCTATTCTCATAAAAATCATATAATGTACCTATATTTAAATCTTTCTATTCTGTTACCCTTTTAGAATAACACCTATTTAAACTTTCAACTTCTTCTCAATCTCTATCAATCTTTTTATTTTGGTTTCCCTTTCCTTTCCTGTTATCCCGCACTTGAAGAAATCAGCCTGGAAGCCGAAAGCCAAGTCAGCAAGAATGTCTTCTGTTGTTTCTCCGCTTCTGTGCGAGAAAACAATTTTTATATTGTGTTTTTTAGCCAGCTCGCATACCTTTTTGACATCTATCAACGAGCCGTTCTGATTTGGTTTTACAATTATGGCATTTATGCTTTTTTCTTCTATAGCTTTTGCCAGCCTTTTCTCATTTGTTACAGTCAAATCATCTCCCACTATGAGGGAATTTGGACATTTTTTCAAAATTTATGAAAAACTCCGGAAATCTTCTTCAAAAAAAGGATCTTCTGCATAAAGCAGAGAGAAATTTTTTATCAGATTGGAAATATAGGAAAGCTGTTCTTCAGAATCGCGCGTTAAAAGAGGATTATGATAATGATATTTTTTCCTTTTGTAAAAACTTGATGCAGCAATGTCAATTCCTATGTCAATTTTGCTGTTTTTTAAAATTTCCAAAACTTCTTTCTCGTTGAGGCTTGTTTGCCAGGCATCTTCATCCTCTTTTTTGGATTTAAAGTTTTCATCTTCTTTTTTCAGTGAGGTTTCAACAGCTTTTTTTATTTCTTTGTTTATTTCAAAAGCTTCTTTTACGCTTTTTGTTCTTGGAATAAGAAGAAATTCCTGGAAATCAGGCCTTTTGCCTTCAGAATGCATTCCGCCCCCAACGCAGTTTCCGACAAGCCTTGGAAATTTTCTTGCATTCGGATTTATCAGCTGCCATATCTGCTTTTTCTGCTCTTTTGCAAGCGCCTTAAGCACGGCAAATTCAAGGGCAATGCAGGTGTTTGCACCAACATGCCTTTCAACAATGTCTTCAATTCTTCTCAAATCCTCGAATTTTTCTATCTGCTCATCTGAAAAATAACTGCTGAACTGTTTTAGGGTTTTAATATCGCATTGCAGGTCTTTTTTATACGGTTTTGCCTCGTATTTTCCTTTTGATTTTCCATTAGGAGCACTTGAAGAAAACCCACCGACATTGGTTTTTATAGATACAGAAATGGTTTTTTCTTTTCTTGAATCAAGAATTGACTTGGCTGAAACGCTTTTTATTACAACCATAATTCAATTTATGAAAAGTTATTTATATATTTATTGAAAAATTAGTGTACTCCTTTAATTTACTGGGATTTTGCATTAAAATTTTAATATAACTGAAAGAAGTGAAGCTATTAAGCGAGTGAAACGAGTGATATGCAAAGAATTATTCTTCCGCGCTACTTTCTTCTTCTGCTAATTCTTCTTCCTGTTCTTCTTCAGGATTTACAAGAGTCATAATTTCTCCCTCTTTCGCAATCTCACCCTCTTCTGCAGCTTCTTTTTCTTCAATTTTCTCATCGGTCATTTTCTGCTCTTTCGGCCTCTTCAGAGCATCTTCTTTTTTCCCAGGGAAAGGCTTTTTTATGGAAATAGGAAGAACTTCTGATTCAAATTCAATCTCAGCTATTTTTAATGCGTCGTATTTTACTTTTTCCAAATCTTCTTTGCTTAGTTTAATTAGCAAAGGCGCATTCATTGCTATCTGCAGAGCCCTTGCTCCGAGAATCCTTGCTATTTCATATTTGGTGAACTTATCTGATTGTGGCATCTTAATCTAATGACTTTTCTATGGTTGAAAAAACCTTCTTTCTCACTTTTTCTGTCATATCTATCATGTTTTCAAAATCTTCTATGTCTAATTCTCTGGAATTTCCTTTTTGTATAGAGGAAATTATTCCTTCAGGTGTTGCTCCGACAGTTACTCTTGCCTCTGAAATATCTTCTTCTTCTGTAGTCGGATCAACAAGCCAGAAATTTCCTATCTTGTACGCTGTTATGACTATCGGAATATCTTTTGAAAGAGGAATTTTTTTGTCTGTCAATTCTCCATAGATAACTCTTCCTGTTTCTTCGTTATACTTCGGCATTTTAGCTGATTTTAATGCAGCTATTGCTCCGATTCCTGCTGCATCTACCAGATTTCCGTCATCATTCAGAGAATAAATGTCTATGTAAACCGCCCAGACCTTTTCCCCTTTTTTTATGCAGAGTTTTTCCATTTGTATGAACTTGCTTTCTCTTATTGCCCTGTCTGTTAGTCTTCCAATTTCCACAGCAGGGAATTTTGGAGGTCCGCTTTCAAATCTTTCAGAGCTCATTGGCGTAAGTTCTGCGCTTACAATGAGATTTCCCTTGTCAGCTGAATCAGGATAAGGCTCCATGACATCCATCTTGACTCCTACTATAACTTCTGTTTTTCCTATTCTGACTCTTGCAGAGCCTTCTGCTTTTTTTGAAACTCCAAGCTCTATTTCAATATCCCGAAATTCTTCAGGCTTTCTGTCGTCAAATCTTTTCCCTTTTTCAAGAAATTCCCTTATTCTGTCTCCTGTTATTTTTGATGTTTCCATTTTATGCTATAACTCCTAAAAAATCTTCTCTTTCCCATTCTGTTCTTCCTTCTAGAGCTTTTAATTTTGCAGCTACTTCTCCTCTAAACCTTGCCACAAGCATGTTAGGATTTTCTGGAGCAGAGTTATCTCCATCATAATAATTTTCTCCATTACCGCCATAATTTGGTCTATTTTCTTTTTCTGTCATTTTACAACGCCTGTGACGCGAATTTCTTGTTCGCGAAACATTTTGGAAGATGATTGAAAATATTTTTTATTTGCTTTCATTTTACAACTCCTGTGGAAGATGATTGAAAATATTTTTTATTTGCTTTCATTTTAAAATTTTATAGACTCCTTTAAAGCTTTTTTTTGAACTTCATAAACTTCTTTGTTAGCTTTTCTTGCAAGCTTCAGAACTTCTTTAAGTTCCTTAGAATTAATTTTTCCGTCGAGTTGTATGTGCGTTATTTTTCCGCCTGTTGTGAGTGTTATCGGAATATCTGTTGCTCCTTCCCCTTCTTCAAAGTCTTCTTCTTCTTTTATCAAATCAACAACCAGGTTCTTGTCAAGCTTTCCTATTGAAACACTTGAAACCATTTCTTTCATAGGAATCCCTGCATGAGCTAATGCAAGAGCAGCTGCGTTTATTCCGGCGCATCTTGTTGAAGCATTTGCCTGCAGAATATTTATGTGAACATCAACAACCATGTTAGGATATTTATCAATCATTAATACAGGCTCCAGCGCCCATTCTGTTACTTTGCTTATTTCCATGCTTCTTCTGTTTGGTCCAGGTCTTGCTCTTTCAGATACAGAAAAACTAAGCATGTTGTAATTGCATCTCAGGGTTCCTTTTTCGGGATTTTGTGAATGCTGAGGATGCATTTTTTTAGGTCCGTAAACAGCAGCAATTGCGACAGTATCTCCGAATGAAAACATTGCGCTTCCGTCTGCATTTGGGATAACCCCCACTTTTGCAGTCATAGGTCTTGTTTCTTCAGGCTTTCTTCCGTCAGGGCGTTTGAAAACTTTTGGTGTCATTTTAATTTTTCTTCTCCTTCTTCTTTCTCAGCTTTTGCAGGCTTTTTATCTTTTTTATTTTTATCAAACCATGTCTGAACTTCTTCTGTAAGTCCTGAAGTGAAAGATTTTTCTGCAATGAACATTATTGCTCTTTTTACCAAAAGCTCATCTTCTATTTTATCCCCCTTAATCCATACTAATCCATTCTGTCCTACAGTAACATTACATCCTGTTTCTTTTTTTATCAGGTTTATCATGCTTCCTTCTTTTCCGATAACTCTCGGAACTTTGTTTGAATTTACTTTTATGATTATTCCTTCTTCTATCTTTCCTAAGCCTCTTAAATTTATTGTCAAATCTATTCCCCTTCCATTAACTCCAAATATTTTTGCAACAACCATGTCATTGATGTCCATTACTTCGCTCATGCTGTCTTTGTTCACATATCTTGGTGTTTCTGAGACAGGCAAAAATGCTCCGATAGGGCAGTCAATATCTATCATCCATCCGTTGAAGGTTATATTTTCTACTTTTCCTATTACAACATTTCCTTTTCTTGGCTGATATGTTCCTGAAAGAGCAATTACTCTTACAAGTCTGGCAGATTCTTCTGCAAGCCCGTATTTTATTGCAACAATATCTTCTCCTCTTTTTTCTGTTCCTTCTCCAGGGAGATATTCTTCTCCAGAAACAATTACTTCTCCAGGTATTACAACTTTTCTTTCCATTTTATTTTTCGTTTACCTCTTCTGTAACAGCACTTCCGTGCGTTATTGAATTTAATTTATCATAAAAATCCATCAAAAGTCCTGAAGGAATGTTAATTGTTATTTCTAAATCTCCGTTTCCAAGCCAATTTTCATTTTCCTTATACTGGCTCAAAATTCCATAAGCCTTTCCTGTGTGAACAGCAGGAACAGTAATCTTTATTTTCTTTGTCTGGAGCCTTATTGGAAGTATAGGGCTTATTTTTTCAATAATCTCATTCATTTGAGATTCAACAGGGGTGTTTTTTATGTTAACCTGTGCTTGCTCTAAAGCATTTTTTATTCTTTCAGATGTATGGGGATTTCCTGTTTTAGGATCTGTTGCATTTCGACTCAGAAAATCAATTACCTGCTTTACTTTATTTTCTCTTGCTTCATCCCGGTGTTCTTGAGTCAGGAGAACTTCTCCGTTTTTTACAATTCTTGATGCAATAGCATTTATGTCATTTGTTCCAAAAGCATCTTTCAGATCTTTTTCAGAAGCTTTCAAGCCTCTTTTGGAATCTGTGAAAACCAAATCAGTGTCAAGAAAATCAATATTTGTAGACAGCCCTCTTTTGAATTTTAAAGCCCTGTCCAAATCAACTATAATTTCAAAAGGTTTTCCAGTCTGCTTTATTCTTGCTGTTGTTTGAGTCATATTATTTTTTTCTTGGATAATTTTAATTCTAATTCATTACAGCCGTGAGAATGCCCTAAGAGGGTAGTTAATCTTCCACTTAAAAATGCACTAAAGATTTTTTCTGAAGTAATTCTTAACCAATCCGGGGTGGATACATGATTTATTTCAATTTTTTCTCTATTATGATACACCTCTGTTACATAACCCCCACTATTATCTTGCCTTAGAATAAATCTATATGTATTATTCATATTATTTCATAAACTCCTTCAGTTCTGATTCAGTAACTCTTTGGAGTTCAACATCATCATTTCGAATAAAAACAACTTCAAATCTTTCCAGTTCAAAGCTCTTGCCCTGAACTTCTTTGAAAATATCTAAAGCTAGTTTAACTCCTTTCTTTATATTTAATTCTGGCTTGTAATTTTCCCTTAATTTTTCCCTTATCTTTTCGTCGTTTTCACCTATCGCGTTTGCGTGATAAGAGAAATAATTTCCGGTGATATCACTAGTATAAAGTTCTGGCTTTTTTGCCCTTATTCCTGCAACCATCAAAGAAACTCCAAAAGGCCTTGCTCCACCATATTGCGTGAACTGCTGCTTCATATTCGACATTTCTTTTATTACAAGTTCAGGCTCTATAGGAGAATCATAAGTAATTCTATGCTGCTGCGCAACTAGCTGCGCCCTTTCAATAAGAACTCTTGCATCAGAAACAATTCCTGCAGCGCTTGCAATTATGTGAGAATCTATCTCAAAAACCTTGTTTGCAGATTTCTGGACAATAAGCTTGTCTTTCATCCTTTTGTCAGCTATTATTACAACTCCATCTGAGCAGATTATTCCTATGCTAGAGCTGCCTAACCGAACTGTTTTCTGTGCATATTCAACCTGAAGTATAGTTCCCTCAGGGGAAAACATAGTGGCTGTCCTGTCATAGCCCATTGCTTGATGCTGCATGTCTATTGGCATGTCCATTTTGTAATTTTAGAGAATTTTATAATCAAACTTAACTTCTCTGTTTTTATTCAAGAAATAAAAAATCCCTGTGTTTAAAAGGTTTTCGGCTCTATTTTTTCAGTTTCTTCAGGCTTCCAGATACAAGCTCAACAGAAATCTTTTCAGGGAAAATAGCAAAACAGGCGCGAACTTCATTCAATGCTTCCCTGTTTATTGCAATTATGTTGTCTTTTACCCAGCTAAGCCCGACTTTGGACATGCCTATAGCACCGATTCCGTCCAAAATAGCTTTTTTTACATTTTTTCTGAGATTATTTCCACTGAGCAGAAGATATCTTTTCTTTTCTCTCATCGTTGGCTTTAATGGTTTCATGTTTAAATTAAAGGAAGAAAGGTTATTAAAACTAACTTTCTATTTATTGTTGAAAAAGAGGAAAAAGAAATGAGTATGGAAATATGTCCTGTCGGAGGATTTGAGCAGGTTGGAAAAAATATGACAGCTGTGAAAGTAAAAGACGATGTCATAATTTTCGACGCAGGAATTTATCTTCCTGCAATAATTGAAATTCAGGAAGAAGAGGCCCATGCGCGCATTTACAACGAGAAAGATTTGAGAAGAATAGGCGCTCTTCCGGATGATTTGGTTTTGGATAAATACGGCTGGACAGATAAAGTAAGGGCAATTGTTATTGGTCATGCGCATCTTGACCATTTAGGCGGGCTGCCTTATCTTGCGCACAGATATCCTAATGCAGAAATAATTGCAACACCATTTACAATGGCTGTTTTTGAGGAAATTTTGGAAGGTGAAAAGATTGTTCTTAAAAACAGGAGAAGAGTTGTTCCAGAAGATTCAACATACATAATTAACACAAGCTCTGGGCAAATAAAGTTGGAATTCATACACACAACACATTCTACACTGCAGTGCGTTTTTATTGCAATGCACACTTCTGAAGGAACTTTTTTCTATGCTTTGGATTTTAAGCTGGACAATTATCCTGTCATAGGAGATCCTCCAAGATACACAAGATTAAGAGAGCTTGGAAAAAAAGGAATAAAAGCTCTTGTTCTCGACGCTCTTTATTCAGGAACAGAAAGAAAAACACCGAGCGAAAGAATAGCAAGAAATCTTGTCGAAGATGCAATGAATTCTGTCAGAGACAGAAATTCTGCAATGATTGTTACAACTTTCTCTTCCCATATTTCAAGGCTGAAAAGCATAGTTGATTTCGGAAGAAAAACAGGAAGGCAAATAATTTTTGTCGGAAGAAGCTTGAACAAATATACAACAGCCGCTATAAAGGTCGGAGAATGCCCTTTCAAGAAAAACATAACTCTTGTAAAATACAGAAAACAAGTAGATGCTGTTCTGAAAAAAGTGGAAAAAGACAGGGGAAGATATTTGCTTGTATGCACAGGGCACCAGGCAGAGCCAGGCTCTATACTGGACAGAATTGCAAAAGATGAAACGCCTCTAAAGCTTAGAGAGGGGGACAATATAATTTTTGCTTCAAGCATAATTCCTGATCCTGTGAATATAAATGCAAGAGAAAGGATGGACAAAAGGCTGAGAAAAAAAGGAGTAAGAATCCAGACAGATGTTCATGTCTCTGGCCACGGCGGAAGAGAAGATATGAGAGATCTTTTAAATATTCTGAAGCCAAAGCATATTATTCCTGCTCACGGAAGCCTGCAGCAGGAAACGCCGATGATAGAACTTGCAGGAGAATTAGGATATAAATTCGGGGAAACAGCTCATCTTTCTCCCAATGGAAAGATTTTGAGATTGGATTGAGAATTTTTAATAGGAGTATAAATTTTATTATAAATACTAACTGATTACTGGTTCTTGATTATTATAACATATTTTCTTCGCATATAAATTATCAAATTATCATCTACAACATTTTTAAACTAAAACTCCTTCTATAAATTATGGTAAAGAGCAAATGTAAAATTTGCTGCGTTTTCCCATGACGCGAATTTATTCGCGGAAATCAAAATGGTAAAAGAGGAGATTATAGAGGGTTTGAGAATAGCTGTTTCTAAGGGTGAATCTCTTGAAAAAGCAATGACCAGTTTTTATAATGCAGGCTATAAAAAAGAAGAAATAGAGCAGGCAGCAGCTGCAATGGTTCAAGTTCCTTCTTTTGCTCAGTCAGCACAGCAGATTTCGCAGCCAATGCAATTTCAACAAAAAAATATTATGCCCCAGCCGGTGTCAGGTCAGTCAAGACCATTAATTCAGCAGCCGCCTGCAGCTGTTGCGCAAAACGTTTCTGATTATGGAAAAAAACCAAGCAGAAAAGGGCTCGCAATAACAATAGTGCTTTTCATTATGCTTCTTCTTTTGCTGGGAGTTTTGGCAGCAGTTATACTTTTCAAGACAGAGCTTTCCAACTTCTTTGGCAGCCTTTTCTGGCGAGCGTTGTTTTAAATCACAATCAATTTTATATACTTCCTGATTGGTTTATTTTTATAGGGATAATTATAGCTTTTAAGAGCAGAAAATGTTAAAGATGTATAAAACTAATAAGTCAAATATAAAGAGGGGATTAGTTAATAATAATCTAATATCCTGCTATTTCAACTTTAAAATAAATAGTTTTTGCACCAATAATAAACTAAATTAAAATACAAACATGGTAAAATTCGCCCACATTGCAGACGTGCATCTTGGAGGATGGAAGCAGCAGCCGCTTCAGGATTTAAACATGGCATCTTTTAAAAAAGCTGTTGAAACCTGCATAAAGGAAAAAGTGGAATTTATTGTAATAGCAGGAGATCTTTTTGACAATGCTTTTCCTCCGATAGATGTTCTAAAAGAGACTTTTGCAGAATTCAAAAAATTAAAAGATGTCGCAATTCCTTGTTTTATAATTGCAGGCTCTCATGATTATTCTGTTTCTGGAAAGACCTTCTTAGATGTTCTGGAAAAAGCAGGTTTTTGCAAAAATGTGGCTATTTTTGAGGAAAAAAATGGAAATATAATGTTAAATCCCACAATTCATAAAGGAGTTGCAATTTATGGTTATCCTGGAAAAACTTCTGGATTAGAAGTAAGTGATTTGAGGAGAGTAAAATTTAATGAAACACCTGGCTTGTTTAAGATTTTCATGCTTCATACAACAATAGACAAAGCAAAAGGAAATCTTCCTATAGATGCTTTGGAAACAGCAAATATTCCAAAAGCAGATTATTATGCAATGGGTCATCTTCATATAGATTTTCAGTATGAGAATTTTGTTTATCCAGGGCCTATTTTTCCGAATAATTTTCAGGAGCTTGAAGATTTAGAGCACGGAAGATTTTATATTGTTGATACTTCTCTTGAAAATCCGCTAAAAAGAGTAGACTTGAAAATTCGCGAAGTTGTTTCTGTTGCAATAGAAATAAAAAACACAATCCGCGCAACAGAACAAATTCTTTCAGAGCTTGAAAAGCATGAGTTAGAGGGAAAAGTTGTTCTCTTAAGAGTTAAGGGAATTCTGGAAAGCGGAAAGCATTCTGATATAAAATTCGCCCAGATAGAAGAGGCAATAAAAAAGAAGGGGGCCTTCTTTTTATTGCGAAACACTCACGACCTAAAATCAAAAGAAACAGGGTTAGAGGCAGAAATTCAGGAAACAGAAAACATAGAAGAAGAATCTATAAAAAAATACTCTGAGCAAAATCCTTCAAATTTCAATAAATTTATCTCTCAGATAATGAATGCACTGGCAAGCGAAAAGCAGGAAGGAGAAACAACAGACAGTTTCACTTCAAGGATTATGGAAGAAACTAAAAAAATCTTTGTTACTTAAAATGAAGCTTAAAAAAATAATTTTGAACAACATCAGAAGCTATGAATCTCAGGAAGTAGCTTTTCCAGCCGGCTCAACCCTTCTTTCAGGAGACATCGGCTCTGGAAAAACATCTGTGCTGTTAGGAATAGAATTTGCACTTTTCGGATTGCAGCCAGGTCAGAGAGGAACAGCGCTTCTGAGAAACGGGGAAAATGAAGGGGGAGTTGTTCTTCATTTAGATGTTGATGGAAGGGAAATAATAATTGAAAGAAAACTGAAAAAGGGAAAAACAATTTCACAGGATTATTGCGCCCTGACAATTGACGGCGAGAAAAAAGAAATGTCTGTCACAGAGCTGAAAGACAAGGTTCTTGAACTTCTCAATTATCCAAAAGAATTTTCCAAAAAGCAGAATATTCTTTACAAATTCACTGTTTACACGCCCCAGGAAGAAATGAAGCAGATAATTCTTGAAGACCCTGAAACAAGAATCAATGCTCTCAGGCATGTTTTCGGCATAGACAGATACAAAACAATAATAGAAAACGCGTCAATAGTTGCGGCAAAACTGCGCGAGGAAAAAAGAATGAAAGAAGGCCAGATAGAAAATCTTGAAGAAGACAAAGCTGTTGTTATTTCCAAAGAAGAAGAGCTTGAAACAAAATATCATAATCTTGTTTCTGTTGAAAAAGAGTTGTTTCTCAGAACAGAGGAAATGCGCCAGGCGCAGGAAGAAAAAGAAGAGGTCTTTAAAAAAATAGAGGAAAAAAATCGTCTGCAGCAGGAGATAGAAAAAACAAAAATCGTTGTTGCAAACAAAAAGGAAACAATCTTCAACAATAACAAGCTGACAGAGCAGATAAAAGCCCAGATAAAAGAGCTTGAAAGCCTCGAATTTGATGAATTAAAACTAAAAGAGATTGAGCAGCAGATAGAATTCAGAAAAAAAGAAAAAAACGAGATAAACGAGGAAAACTTGAAAATCAGCTCGCAGATAAGCTCTCTTAATCTGAAAAGCCAGGAAAGCAGGGCTATAAAAGAAAAATTAAAGCACATAGAAATCTGCCCTACCTGCCTTCAGGATGTCGGTCCTGTTTACAGGACAAATGTTATAAACAAAATGGATTCAGAGGTTTCTGAAAGTCTGAAAAAGATTGAAGAGCTGACTCTGGAAAAGAAGAAAATTTTTGAGAATATGGTAAAAGTAGAGGAATATATTTCTGCAAAAGAAAAAGAGCTTTCTGATTTAAGGCTGAAAAAGATGAAATTTCAGGAAATGGATTCAAAAAAGAAAAGGCTCAAGGAAATAGAAAAAACAAATGAATTTCTTGAAAAAGATGTAAGTTTGCTAGACCAGCATCTTGAGCTTCTCACAAAAAATATTTTTGAGCTTAAAAAATTTGAAGCAATCCTTGAGAATAAAGAAAAGCAGCTGAAAAATGCGCAGAAGCAGGAAAGAATGGCAGAGATAAAAGTTGCAGAGCTGAAAAAAGAGATAGAAGTTTTCGCAAGGCAGATAGAAGAACTGAAAGAAAGAATAAAGAAAACAGAAGAGATAAGGCAGAAGCTTGAATATATTACAAAATTAGAGGAATGGATATCAGGTGATTTCATTTCCCTTATTTCTTTTGCAGAGAGAAATGTAATGATGAGGCTGAAATCAGAGTTCTCCCGTCTTTTTGCAGAATGGTTTTCAATGCTTGTTTCAGATGTTTTTGAAGTAAGCCTTGATGATGAATTTACTCCTATAATAAATCACAGGGATTATGAAATAGATTATTCATATCTTTCAGGAGGAGAAAGAACAGCTATTGCTCTTGCATATCGCCTCTCGCTGAATCAGGTTGTTAATTCTCTTCTCAGCAAGATAAAAACAAAGGATGTTGTCATTCTCGACGAGCCGACAGACGGATTTTCAGAGCAGCAGCTTGACAAGATGCGTGATGTTCTGCGCCAGCTAGAGGTAAAGCAGTTGATAATTGTAAGCCACGAGCCAAAGATAGAAAGCTTTGTTGAGAATGTTATAAGATTCAAAAAAGAACAGGGCGTTTCAAAGATGTTTTCAGAGGGTTTGGTTTAAAAAACTTCTCGCCGAAAACTTTATAAAATAGCTTCTCCAAGCTTTTATGAGTTGATTCTGAGGAGATTATAAAATACTAAGTAAAATGGAAATGGATAACGAACTAAAAAACTCTATTCTAAAAACAGGAACTAGTTTAGTAGCACTTATGTGCAAGGATGGATTAGTTATGGCTTCCGATAGGCAAGTAACGGGCGGAAGTTCATTAGTTATGGATAAAGATTTTCAAAAAACCAATCCTATTAATGATTATCTAGTTGTATCTTGGGCAGGTCAAGTTTCTGGTGCTCAAAGATTATCTAAGGTTGTCGCAGCTGAATTAAAACTTAAAGAACTAAGATCAAAATCAAGACCAACTGTTAAACAGGCAGCAAATCTTGTTGCAACAATTGCATATTCCGGTATAAGACAACCTTCAATGGTCCCAGATATAGTTGATACATTTATTGGGGGATTTAACGAAGATGGCTCAACAGAACTCTACAAGATAGGTGCAGATGGCTCATTAATCAATGTAAAAGATTATTGCGCCGATGGTTCAGGAATGGTATACATCCTTGGTCTTTTAGAAAGACAATATAAAAAGAATATGTCTATTGAAGAGGGAGCTAAATTGGCTGTTGAAGCAATAAAGAGTTCAACACAAAGAGATGTTTACTCTGGTTATGGTATAGATGTTTTTGCAATAACAAAAGAGGGAATTAAAAAAGTGGTGGATCAAGATATAGTTTCTGAATACAGAGAAACAAAGAGATAATTGTATAGTAGATAAAAATAATTTAAATAATAATAGGACAGATTAGATTAACTTACGGATAAGGGGTTACTTATTAAAATTGGTTTATTCAATAGTTAATTAATCTTTAAAAAACAAAAATGACAGACATTCTGAAGCATATAACCGAGAAGTTGCACGGAAGCGTAACAGAAGCGAATTTTGAAGGAGCAAACATAGTTCTTTACACAGACAACGAGAAATTCTTCAAAGAAGGAGAGCCAAAAATAAAGGAATTAGTTGACGAAATAAAGAAAAGAATAGAGCTTCGTGCAGACCAGAAAATTCTTCATCCGCAGGAAAAAGTAGGAGAAGAAATTAGGAAAATAGTTCCTGTTGAAGCAGAAATAACAAACATAATTTTTGATTTTCACAGAAGCATTGTTGTCATAGAGGCAAAAAGACCAGGCATGGTTATTGGAAAGCAGGGAAGTATTCTTGATGAAATAAAAAAGTCAACTCTCTGGACACCCCAGATTCAAAGAAGTCCTGCAATAAAAAGCCAGATTACAGAGAATATTCGTGAGGTTTTATATGCAAATAACAATTATCGGAGAAAATTTCTTAATGAAGTCGGAGAAAAAATCTACAAAGAATGGAATCCTGAGAAAGTTGAAGAATGGGTTAGATTAACTCTTCTTGGAAGCGCAAGAGAAGTCGGAAGAAGCTGTCTTCTTTTGCAGACACCTAATTCAAAAGTTTTGCTTGACTGCGGAATAAATGTTGCAGGCCATGGAAAAGATAAATTTCCTTATTTTGACATACCTGAATTTAACATACAGCAATTAGATGCTGTTATCATAAGCCACGCACATCTTGACCACGTCGGACTTTTGCCTTATTTGTATAAGATGGGCTATAAAGGTCCTGTTTACATGACAGATCCCACAATGGACTTGGCAGCACTTCTCTGCCTTGATTTCATAGGCGTTGCTTACAAGCAGGCTGCAACACCTTTGTATAGTTCAAAAGATATTAAAGAAATGGTAAAGCACACTGTTTGCCTAAATTTCAATGAAGTTACAGACATAGCCCCTGACATAAGAATTACTCTTTACAATGCAGGTCATGCTCTCGGAAGCGCAATGGTTCATTTTAACATTGGAAATGGTCTTCACAACTTTTTGTATTCAGGAGATTACAAATATGCACGAACAAGGCTTCTTGATCCCGCTGTTGCAAGTTTTCCAAGAGTAGAATCTGTTTTGACAGAAGCAACTTACGGGGCAAAAACAGATATTCTTGCTCCAAGAATAGAGTCAGAGGAAAAAATGATAGAACTAATAAACAAAACAATTAACCGCGGAGGAAAAGTTTTGATTCCTGAATTAGGTTTGGGAAGAGCGCAGGAAACAATGCTGATTATAGAAGATGCTATCAATGAAGGTAAGATGAAAAAAATCCCTGTTTATATCGACGGAATGATATGGGACATAAATGCAATTCACACAGCTTATCCTGATTTTTTGAGCAACAAAGTCCGGGCCTCTATATTCCAGGACAAAAATCCGTTTGCTTCAGAAATATTTTCGCGTGTAGGAAGTCCGCAGGAAAGAAAAAATGTTGTTGAGGGCGGGCCATGCGTTGTTCTTGCAACATCAGGAATGCTTGTAGGAGGAGCTTCTGTTGAATATTTAAGGGAATTTGCAGGAAACGAAAAAAACTCAATAATTTTTGTCTGTTATCAGGGTGTTGGCTCTCTTGGAAGGCAGGTGCAGGAAGGAATTACAGAGACAAAAATGATGTTTGAGGGTCATGAGGAAAATGTCAAGATAAATATGGAAATTCATACGATCGCCGGCTTGTCTGCACATGCAGGAAGAAATGAAATAATCAGTTTTTTCAATAGCATGAGGCCAAAGCCAAAAAGAATAATGATAAATCACGGAGAAGTTTCTAAGTGCCTTGATCTGGCTTCTGCTCTTTACAAGTTGCAGAGAGTTGAAACAAATGTTCCGCGTGTTTTGGAGACTTTGAGGCTGAGGTGATTTATGCTATTTCTCTACATTTGCTGATAAAAGTTAATGCTAAAAAGTTGTTATAACTAAAAATAAAGGACTTAGTCTAAACTTAACCGTCGTAAGCGAGCTTGGTAAACTTAAGCAATTGATAATCAAGCGAGTTGGGGTTTACTTTAAATTTAAGTTAAAATATTTAAAAACCTGTTTTCCTAACTATATCAAATGAAGCACAATCTGAAAATCACAGCACTTCTTCTTGCTATGTTTATAGTAACCCAATTTATTGGAATTTATGTTGTCAGCTATTATTCTCCTGTAAAGATAATTGCTGGAGAAAAAATAAATGTCTCTGCTCCGAGCCTGCCTTTTGGATTAGAGCCTCCGCAGCCACAAACAGCTTCTGATTATACAGGATTTTTTTCAAGCATAGTTGTCGCATTCATAATTGCAGTTGTTCTTTTATTTATGCTTACAAAGTTTAAGTGGGAGCTTATTCTGAAAATCTGGTTTTTTGTAGTGATTGTTCTTGCGCTTTCTCTTGCTTTAATTGCGATTTTTTCGATAAAAATCGCCCTGATTGCTGTTATAATCGCGCTTCCTCTTGCAGCACTAAAGTTCTACGGAAAAAGCTTTATTGTTCATAATTTAACAGAACTTCTGATATATCCAGGAATTGCAGCTGTTTTTGTTCCATTGCTTAATGTCTGGACAGTAATCGCTCTTTTGATTTTGATATCAATATATGATATCTGGGCTGTCTGGCATTCTGGTATAATGCAAAAGATGGCAAAATATCAGATAAATACTCTAAAAGTTTTCTCTGGTTTCTTTGTTCCTTATGTTTCAAAAAAGGTAAAGTCACAGATAAAATTATGGAAAAAAACTCTTTTAAAAACTAAGCTGAATAAAAAGAAGATAAAAGTCAATGTTGCTATTCTTGGTGGAGGAGATATTGTTTTCCCGATAATAACGGCAGGAGTTATGCTTAAAACTCTCGGACTTGTCTCTGCGATTTTTGTAATAATTGGAGCAACTCTTGGTTTGGCTTATTTGTTTTTTGCAGCAGAGAAAAGAAAATTTTATCCTGCAATGCCTTTTATTACAGCAGGAATTTTGGTCGGGATTTTAGCTAGTTACCTGATTCTTTGATAAAATTCAACGCAGGAATGGGCAAAATATCCCGTATAAAAAGCCCCTTTTCTTAACATGCCTAATTTATCTCTTTTATCTCTCATTTGCATTCTTTTACCCTCTAAGTCATCTCGTGCTTTCTGTCCAGCATGGTCATTATGGGGGCGCATCGTTCTGTCAAGTATTAATTCTGTTCTTAACAAATCCGCCCCTAAGCCATATGCTTCTCCAAACTTTCCGATCAAACTCATGCTGAAATATAAATTCATAATCTTTTAAACATTTCCATTCTGTTGTCACTTCAGGAAAGCAACAAAACAGCAAGATTTATAAATATGGTTTTTCTCGGAAAAACATGGAAAGAAGAATAGAAGTTCGGGGAAAAGGTGTAGAAAACCTTAATCGTGAATATATTACAAGCCTTTTTCTAGGCGCAGGATTAGACGGAAATTTTGAAATTCAAACAGAAATCATAAAAGGGATGCCGGGTTTTCCAGGAAGAGCAATAATAACAATAAGCGGAAGAGTAAACTATTCACAAGTTGATTCTATTCTATGCAGTAAAGGGTACGGAATAATAAGGGCAAGAACAAGAAGAGAGACAACCCTTGAAGATGCTTTTGGAGGTGCTATATAAAATGACATTACTACAAAGAATATTTGGAAGAAAATATGAAACAAACATCACCTATAGAGAAATAGAACCAATATTTAGGTCTCTTGGGGTTAATTTTGAATCAGTTATATTTCCGGGAGCAGAAGTAGGAGAAGCCAATAAGTATAATATGACTTTTTATAATGTCAAAATAGTCCCAACAAGGGTTGACGGTGTTGTAAAAACAGTTATCACTGGAGATTATAGAGAACAATTAAATACACATGGTTTCGACGGACCTTTACCCGCACACAGACTCTCTTTTAGAATTGAAGATTGTAAACTCACATCTGTAAAATATAAGAGAACACAATAAAATGACAGAAGAAACAGAACAACAAAGATTAGAATTAAAATTAAAATTGCAATTAGATAGAGCTAGATCTGTAGATTTAGAAATATTAGAAAGATACAAGGGAAGAGAAGTTGTTATTGATGTAAAATCTTTATCAGGTGCTCAGGGCGGTGTAGTTTCTAGTGCTGGATTAAATTTAGTTCACCTAACTAATTGTAAACAATATAGGGGTACTATTAGTTTGCTAGAAGATAATTATTCGCTTTATGGACAAGGATCAGGAAATACTTCAGATATACTAAATAGAACTATTCAAGTATCTCAAATAGAACAGATTGTTCTTTTAAGTGATATTATTAATAAACAAAGAACAGGAGACTCTCAATAAAAATGCTCGTAAAACAAGAACTCATAAACAGAATTAAGGATTACTTTGACCTTAATATCTATGAAACAAAAGTCTGGTTAGCTTTGCTTGGAAAAGGTGTTGCTTCTGCAGGAGAAATTGCAGAAATTTCTCGTGTTCCTCGTTCAAGAACCTATGATGTTCTTGAAAGCCTTGAGAAAAAAGGCTTTGCAATCATAAAACTTGGAAAACCCGTAAAATATCTTGGAGTAAAGCCGCACATGATTCTTGAAAAGCTTAAAAATAATGTCCGCTCTGACGCAGACGAGAGAATAGTTTCTCTTTCTAACATAAAAACAACTAACGAATTCATAAAACTCGAAGAATTGTACAAAGAAGGAATAAATCCTGTAAAACGCGAGGATTTATCCGCATCTATTAAAGGAAGATCAAACATTTCAAATTATCTCAGGGAAATTCTGCAGAATGCAGCAAGCGAAGTTATAATCTGCACAAATGCAGAAGATATAAGCATAAAGTTAAAACTTTTCCAGCAGACTATTGCAGATTTAAGCAAAAATGGAATAAAAGTCAGAATTGCTTTATCTGGTGATGAAAAACTGATAAAGAAAATTGAAAAAGAACTGTCAATAAAAATAAGGAAAATAAGCGTTGATGCCAAATTCTTCATAGTTGACAAAAAAGAAATACTTTTCTATCTTTCAAAAAACAGCGGTCCAGATGACAGTGCAATTTGGCTAAACTCAGAGTTTTTCGCCCAAGCTTTCGCAGCTTTGTTTGATAAGGCTGTTGGGGGAAATTAAAAGGTTTTGATAATTAAAATGCCCCACGCATTTCTGACAGACACAATAACAGGAAAAAGACATGATTTAACAGCTCTTTTACAGCAGGATGGTGAACTTATTACTATTGGAAGACCTGGAAAGGGAGCATTAATTGAATTAGGATTTGGCATTTCAATAGAAACAGAAAAAACTAAAGAACTTGCAATCGCAAAATTAATGGCCCTGCACAATTTGGCAACAGTTTCTGGAAAACATGCAACTATAAGATATATGGGAAAATTCTTTTATATCAAAGATCATTCAACAAATAAAACTAAGATAAATGATTATGTTTTAGAAAGAGAAGAAAGGGTTCTTGTTAATGGTAATAACTTATTCTTTGGATCTTATGGTCCGGTTAAAGTAGAAATTGAAGACAATTAATCCACAATTTCCAGCTTGCTTATATGCATATTCTGCATTTTTTCCTTATTTTTCTCTTCCCACTTTTTTATAAATTGTTTTAGAGTGAAGTCCACTTTTATTCTGGAAAACAATCGTCCATTTTTAATAGAAATAACTTTATGTTTTAGTTTAAATCCTTTAACATTTTTTTCATCACTAACTTCAGGTCCGCTGATTAAAATCTCTTTCTTCTTTTTAGCAGCAAAAAAACCTCTCGCTGTTTTCTTGTTTGAGTATTCAAATCCTTTCGCTTTTATGTCAAAAAATTTCGAAAGTTCGTCTTTCAAATGCCTGTGAAATTTCAAAAGCTTGCTTCCTGCAATATCCCCTTCCTGTTTAGCTGTTGTTAATTGTAAT
>JAPLXX010000006.1 GCA_026395855.1 Candidatus Pacearchaeota archaeon
TTACAACTAAAGTAAATATTTGAATTGCAGAATCTGTTGAATCAGAGACACTAACTATCACAGCATAATTTTCATCTGCTGTAACGCTTGGGGCTGTTCCTGAAATTAATCCTGTTGCAGAATTAATTGAAAGCCATCCTGTTGCAGAATTAATTGATAACCAGGTTGGAGTTTGTGTAAGAGAATAGGTCAATGCATCTCCATCGCTGTCTGTTGCTATAACCTGATAAAAATAACTTGCTGATTCATTAACAGATGTAATAGCTGTTGATGTTATTACAGGAACATTATTTGAAGCTGTTACAGGAAGCACTTCAAGATGCAATGTAGCGGTATTACTTTGCCCGCTTGCTGCAGTTACTGTGGAAACAATTGTATAATTACCCTGAGTAAGATATGCTGATTGTCCAACTATTAAATCATTGAAATAAGAATCTCTTGTTGTGTAAACATTAAGTAAGTTATTTACTAAATTTCCAGAAGAATCTCTTAAATCTAATTTTATTGCCATGCTTGATTCAAATAAAGAATCTGCGCTGATTATAACTCCTGCAGACTGTCTGTTTATTATCTGCAAAGAATTTGAGGTTGTTGAATTATAGAACAAAGAAGTTGTAATGCTTGCTGCTGAAACAAGCACTACTAAGAAAACCAAAGCAAAAGGAATTATTAATAGTTTTTTTGATAGAGTGTTCATTTTTAAAAATCAAATCCTACCCCGAATGTTCCTCTGTTCTGCTGATTTGGATTATATCCTCTTCCTATTGTCCTGTTGTAACCAGCACTTACAAAGAAATTTTTAAATGGATGAACTCTTAATTCAGCTGTTAATGATGGATGAGTAACATTCCTGCTTTTTCTTTGAGAATTTGTGATAACCTGCGGAGCTTCCAACTGGTTTCCGTTTCTTATAGATTCAATTGTGCTTCTTCCTTCTATATCTTCTGTTCTGTCAAAGATTTTTACTCCTGCAGGTTCAATTAAGATTCTTCCGCCGAGTTCTACAAATCCTTTTTCATCGAAAGAAGTTGTTATTTCATCTGTTCTTGTTTTATATGTAGAACCTATATGCTCTGTCGCTCTTTCTGTTGTATCTGTTGGGCTTCTTATGAAGTCTGAATCTCCTCTTCGTGAAAAGTATCTTCCTGATAATTCTAATCCTATTCCTGGAATTATTCTTGCATTTGCAAACATACCAAGTATTAATTCATTATCTGTCCCTATTGCTGCTTCAAGTCCTGCTCCGAAAACCCTTCTTGCTGTTCTTGGAGGAACAAATTCTTGTCCTGTTCTTTGTGGTGCAAGTGTTCGTGCAGCTTCTGCATTAGCTCTTACAGGGGCTCTTCCTCTTCTGTAATTAGCATCACCAGTATCTGTAGGGGCAACTACTCTTTGAGCTCTTTCTCCTTCGTGAGCTGCTGCCGTATCTCTTTGCGCCTGTTCTTGTGCTCTGGTTTCTCTACCGGGAATTCTTATATTTACAAAAATAGGCATGCCATTTTCAACATATCTACCGCTTCTTCCACTTTTTGCAACAAAAGCATATATCCCTTCATGAATTTGGGATAAATCATTTATGCCATCACCAAGAATTCCATTCTGTGCATCCTGCTCTAACAAAGAAACAGAGGCACTGTCGTTTTCAGACATTCTTTGCAAAAGATTTTCCAGATAAGTTATAGACGCTCTTTTTTCAGGAGTTAATCTACCTCTTCTTAACATTCTTAATCCATATCTAACACCCTCTCTTCCTGTTATGACCTCATAATTATCATTTCCCACAGTTGCAGAAAGACTAAATCTTTGGTTAAGATTAATTCTTGAATCTGATCCTAGCTCAACATCATGACAAAAGTTTTTTAGATATATCCCTTCACCTGTTGCAGAGAGGCAATAATTTCCTGAAAGAATTCTATTTTGAAGATTTCTTGTCCTTGCTTGTGTAGACTCAACAGCCACAGGTTGTGCTGCAGTTACTCTATTTTGCGGACGTCTTTGTGCTTGGGCTTCTGTTGCTCCATAAGCTAATGCTCCAATCAATGTTCCCGCCAATGCATACTCTTTAAGACTCATCTCGCTTTCAGATAAAAAGGGTATATAAATATTTCTGTATGTAACTATTATTGAATTACTACAGACTTTCTCCAAGAAAAGTTAAATCATGGCATAGACGACGGCACATACAATAATTATGGCCGCAACAAAATTTCTCCAGCTCATTCTTTCTTTCAGAACAAAATGGGCAAGAAGATAAATGAAAATAGGACCAAGCATTAATATTAATGTTGTGAAAATAACTCCTATGTTCAGATAACCATAGTAAACAACAAGCCTGTAAATCACCCAGATAAATCCTGTAGCTAAAATCTGCCATTTTACTATTTTATCTAATTTTCTGAAGTCCGGCCTAAAGATTAGGAAACTAATAAGAAATATTGAAAAACTTCTTACAAAATAAAAAGATACAGGAGAGTAAAAGTCAAGAATTAACCTGGAAAGCACTAATTCTAAAGCAAAGAAAAAACTGCCGAATATGGCTGCAATAAAATAAGGATTAAATGTTAAATGATGCTTTTTTACATGAGAAAAAATCAATGCCAGTGCGGCAATAATTGCAGGAATAATTATTTTAAGATTTCTTTCATAAAGCCCTTCTGTGAAAAAACTGAAGATAATTGCCAAAACTATGACAAATAACGGCTCGAGAACCCTTGCTGGTTCAAGATTTCCTACTTTTTCCCATTTCAGTGAATAAAAAATCAGAAGGTTTCCTATAATTGAGAAAAGGATAACTAATGAAAAAATCAGAATATTCTTCGCCGCAAAAGCACCGGGTTCCATTTTCCAGAAGAAGTAAATAAGAGGAAGCAGAAACAAAACTATTGCCATGAAAGAAGCTGTTTGATAAAGTGTTATTCCGACTTTTTTTCTTTTAAGGTCAATTCGTTCAAGAATAGTTCCACCAGCCAAAGCAATTGCGCCAAGTATAGGTAAATAATAAACCATCTTATTTAGGCAAGCAAAGAAAAAGAGCTTTAAAAAGATTGATATAAAATTTGATAAAATTCAGATAGTTTTTTAAGTTTCTGATGCTTGTGTTCTAAAATTAAAATGGAATCTTATGATTTGATAGTCCTCGGTGCAGGCGGTTCTGGTTTAGCAGGAGCAATGTATGCAGCAAGGCTCGGGCTTAAGACACTTGTTCTAGGAGCAAGCTCGGGAACAGAGCTTTCTGTCGGTGGAGCTATAACAACAACGAACCTTGTTGAAAATTATCCTGGATTTATCAAGATTTCAGGACATGAGCTCGCAAAAAAGATTGAAGAGCATGCAAAAAGCTACAAAAATGTTGTGATAAAAAAAGAAAGGGTTATGTCAATAAATAGAATTACCGGCGGCTTTTTAGTTAAAACAGATAAAACCACTTCCAAATCCAAAACCCTTCTTTTTGCAACAGGGACAAGGTGGAAAAAGCTGGAGATTATAGGCTCAAAAGAATTTGAAAACAAAGGAATT
>JAPLXX010000032.1 GCA_026395855.1 Candidatus Pacearchaeota archaeon
ATACAATAGATTCGGGTCTGTCTAGGTTGTTTTTGGGCAGGGGCTTGGATCTTGGCTCTGGCGGCGACAGTTTGGCTTACTCCAGCGGTAGTGGCAGGGTGGTTGTTGTAAGTGCCGAAGGCGGTTCGCAAGATTTTGATAAATATTTAATAAAACTTAAACAAGTAAGAGACGAAGAAGTTGCTAAATTAGATGGGAAACTTGCCCAAGCTGAAGCACTCATAAGAGGAAAACAATAACATGGCAGAAGAAACAAAAAAATTAGACATTGCATGGCAATCTCAGGAAAGAGTTCCTGGATTAATTAGTGGTGACGACGCATTAATGATTTACAATTCTCTTCCAGAACAAGCAAGAGTTGGTTTAAGATATGATGAAGCAACAAGAACAATGCTTGGTTCAACACCAATTGCGGTTGCTAACTTAGATATTTTAGCTCAGAAATATGGAGCAAGAACACCTAATCTAAGAGATTTAAGCAGACCAGAAGTTATGAGAATTGCCCAAGGAAAGCATTATATTGATTCAAGAAATTTAGTTGCAAGGTCAAGAACAGATTCTAATTGGCCTAAAAATAATCCTTTGCTCAAAACAATCTATGAATTAGCAGAACAAAAATTAGGAAGAATAACTGGCCCATTTATGATTGAAGGATTTAGCTTTATCCCAAATCCTGAAGATACAAGTGGTTATGGATTAATTCTTGTTGCAGAGCCTGATTTTAATGTTGTTCAAGATGAAAGACTTGACGGAGAATATAATAGAAAAAGATTTTCCGAAGTTGATGAATTAGGATTGCCTAAATTTTATAGCAATGGAAGTAGAACTTGGTTTGCTAGAAGTGAGGGTCTGTCTGGGTTGTTTTTGAGCGGGGGCTTGTATCTTGACTCTTACTACGGCGATTTGGCTTGCTCCGGCGATATTGGCAGGGTGGTTTTTTTAAAATAAGTTCTCAGGAACGCAAATTTTTTTAAATGTTCTAAAAATGTTTTTTAGGAGAAATTACCATTAATTTTAAAAATATCTAATTTTTTATAGAATTCTCAGCCATACTCTAAAGAGTGTTACTGAGCCACACGCCAATTTATTAGCACATTATTTAGATTTATTTTAAGTCATAAAATACAGAAGTTTCTCGCGAGAAATTTCAGTGAGGCTGAAAAGCTGAATAGATAAATTGACTATATCTTTCGGGTCTGTCTAGGTTGTATTTGAACAGGAACTTGAATCTTAACTCTAACAACAACAATTTGGCTAACTCCAACGATAATGGCAGAATGGCTCAATGGCTGAAATATTATCATATGAAACTCTGCAATAAATTATATAGAGAAATTTGTTCAATCAATAATTTAGCCCTTGCTTGGACAAAAGCAAAAAAGGGAAAAACAAAGAAAAAAGATGTCATTGAATTTAAGCAAAATTTAAGAGAAAACCTGCTTAAATTAAGAAGAGAGCTTTTAGAGCAAACTTACAATCCAAAACTATTAAAGACATTTATTTTGCGAGACCCAAAAACTCGCAAAATTTCTAAATCAGATTTTAAAGACAGGGTTGTCCATCATGCTTTGGTTAGAGTAATTGAGCCAATATTTGATAAAACATTTATTTATGATTCTTGTGCAAATAGAAAAGACAAGGGAAATTTATTTGCTTTAAAAAGATTCAATGAATTTAAGAGAAAAGTTACAAATAACTTAAAAATAGAAGCATTTTGTCTAAAAGCAGACATTAAGCATTATTTTCAAGAAGTCGACCATGAAATTCTTTTAAATATAATAAGAAGAAAAATTTCAGACGAAAAAATTATTTTGCTTATTAAAAAAATCTTAGAAAATAATGTTGCAGATAATCCAAAAGGCAGAGGGATGCCTTTAGGTAATTTAACTTCCCAGTTTTTTGCAAATGTTTATCTTAATGAATTAGACAGATTTGTTAAGCATAACTTAAAAGGAAAATATTACATAAGATATGTTGATGACTTTGTAATTCTACATTATAAAAAAGAACAATTGAAAATTTGGAAGGAACAGATTAGGGATTTTATAAAAAAAGATTTAAAGCTTGAGATTCATCAAGATAAGTCAAGAATAACCTCTTTATCTAAGGGTGTTGATTTTGTAGGCTTCAGAAACTTCTATTATCATAGATTATTAAGAAAAAGGAATATAAGTAATATGGAAAACAAAATAAAAGTTTTTGCTCAAGGAAAAATTTCTCCTGAAAAAATAAAGGAAATCTTTCAAGGCTGGAGTGCTTATGCAAAATGGGGAAATAGTTATAAGTTAAGAAATAAAATCGCGCCAGAGATTATTAGAAGCTCATAATTTTTATTCAACAACTGCCTTTATTCTCCGAATTCCTGCTGCGCTTGATTCTTCTTTTATTATTCTGAATTTTCCTATTTCTTTCGTGTTTTTTACATGAGGACCTGTGCAGATTTCTTTTGAGAAACCGCCAAGGAAATACACAGAAACTATCTCAGGATATTTTGAACCAAATTCAGCTTCTGCACCTATTGCGAGCGCTTTCTTAATAGGCATTTCTTCTCTTTTAACAGGCATTTCTTCCGCAATTTTTTTATTAACCAGCGCCTCTACTTCTTTTATTTCATCATCTGTTAATTTTCTTGAGAAACTAAAGTCAAAGCGCAGGCGCTCTGGAGTTATGTTTGAGCCTCGCTGCTTGACTTCTGGTCCAAGCACTGCCCTTAGCGCTTCATTGAGAAGATGCGTTGCTGTGTGAAGCCTTATTGTTTTTTCAGAATTGTCTGCCAGGCCTGATTTGAAAATGCCCTGAGTTGATGTACGGGAGAGTTCCTGGTGCTTTGAGAGCTCTTGTTCAAAACCTTTAAAACTTATTTTTATTTTGTTTTCTTGAGCAAGTTCTTGAGTTATTTCAATCGGAAATCCGTAGCTTTGATACAACAAGAAAGCATCCTGCCCCGATAAAGTTTTTTTATTTTTTACTAACTTATCAAAAATATTTAATCCACTATTTAAAGTGATATCGAATTTTTCACACTCTTTTCTTATAATATCATAAACCTTTTGTTGATTTTCTTTTAGTTCTTTATAATCTAAATAGATAGGATAAAGACTATCCGCAATTGGGATAAGTGCATCTGTTCCGAGTCCATAATAATTTTTTATAAATTTAAGTTTACTTAATTTAAGAGTGGCTCTTCTAATTAATCTTCTTACGACATAGCCCTGTTCTGTGTTGCTTGGCAAAACTCCATCGGCAATAATGAAAACAGCAGCTTTAATGTGGTCTGCAATAATTCGCATCGCTTTTTCATTTCCTTTGTATTTCTTTCCTGAAAATAACTCTATCTCTTCTATAATCGGTTTCCAAACCTCGCTGAGATAATTATCATCAAAACCATTAAGGGCAGCAAGTGTTCTTTCAACACCCATTCCTGTATCAACATTCTTTTGTTTTAATGGAACGAATTTTCCTTCCTCTGTTTTGTTATACTGCATAAAAACATCATTCCAGATTTCTATCCATCTTTCGTCTTTTGGATTAAAATTTTTCGGCGCTTTTTCTTTTGAAGACCAGTAAAACATTTCTGTATCTGGTCCGCAAGG
>JAPLXX010000019.1 GCA_026395855.1 Candidatus Pacearchaeota archaeon
TGATAGAAGTAAAAAAAATATGCGAGCTTGCCAAAAAGTCAGGCATAAAGATTATTTTTTCTCACAGAAGCAGGGAAACCATGGAAAATATCCTGGCAGACCTGGCTTTCGGCTTTCAGGCTGATTTCTTTAAGTGCGGGATAACTGGGAAAGAAAGAGAAGCTAAGATAAAGCGACTCATCGAAATTGAGAAGAAGATAAATTCTAAATAAACATTTATATATTGCAAGAAACAAATAAATATAAATCTAATTATATAATTGAAATTTATGGAATATGATGATGACCTGGTCTATAAAATTGCTGAACAATATGCTCTATTAAGACATTCTATTGAGAAATTAAAAGAAGTAAGAGGAGATAAACAGGGGGCTATTCTTGGTTATACTGCTAGACATTATATTTCTGCAGAAGATGCACTTAAATTCCTAAATTTACCTGAGATTCCTCAATCTGTCAGAAAAAGATTAAAAATTTGGGAATTGGAAGAAGAATTATTGGATTTTGCAAACATGTCAGTAAAATAAGAAATTTTCCTATTGAAAACCTTTTTAAATCTAATTCTCTGTGAAGTTCTATGCCGAAGAAAAAAACAGAAACAAAAGAAGAAGTTTCTGAAGAGCTCAAGAAAGAAGCTGAAGCAGAGTCAACTACAGAAGAAAAAAGTCTTGAAGAGAAAAAGAAAACACTTTTAGCAAAGGCCAAGAAACTTAAGGAAAAAATTGCTGCAGGAGAATTAACAAGCGAAGAGCTGAAAGAGAAAGTCAAATTAAAGAAAAGAGAAGAAATGCTTGTTCCTCTTGAAGAATATGTTAAGGCAGGAATTTATCTTGGAACAAGGGTTGTAACGCCAAACATGAGGCCTTTTGTTTACAGAAGGAGGGCTGACGGACTGGCAATTTTCAACACAGATACAATCGACGAGAAGTTAAAAGAAGGGATTGAATATCTTTCAAAATATGCCCCTGAAGATGTAATTCTTATATGCAAAAGACAAGCAGGCTGGAAAGTTGCTGAGAAATTTTCAGAAATCACAGGAATAAGAATTTTTACAAAAAAATATCCTGCAGGAATTTTGACAAACAAAAAGCTTCCTGATTTTTTTGAAAATGAGCTTACAATAATAACAGATCAGTGGGTTGACAAAAACGCGCTGAATGACACTATGAGAGTCAGGAAAAAAGTGCTTATGATATGCGATACAAATAATTTCTCGCAGAATGCAGACCAGATAATAATCGGAAACAACAAAAGCCCAAAAAGCATAGGGCTTATTTATTACATTCTGGCAAGAGGATACTGCAAAGCTCGCGGAATCCAGAAAGATATTCCTGATTTGGAATTCTGGACAGGAGAAGAAGAAGTCGGAGTACCTGAAAAAAGGAAAGAAAAACCTGTTTTTGCAGAAGCTGGCGCGCAGTTTGGGGTTTGAAATAATATTACAACAATCTTTAAATAGAAATATACGGGTTTCTTTTTATGGAAAAAGCCTATTTTGAGTTTCGTGGATGGGATTATTTTCCTGTCTTGGGAATAATAAGGGCTTCAGGAAGATTCGAAGATGCAAAAATAATAAATCCAAATATCAAAATTAAATTTAATGAGGGCTTATTCTATGTTTGTGCTCAGGCAACAGAAATTCTCACTTTATCTATAATTCCAAGTGCATTAGAACTTTTAGTTAAATAATTCAAGAATCTTTAGAATATCAATTGAACAATGGATTTTTATAAGTTAATTATTTAATACAATTATATGGCAAGGCGCGAGACTGCATTAAAAAAATTTAAAAGAAAGGCGAAACCAAAACTGAAAAAGTTTGTAAATATCCTTCTTGGATTAATACTTTTTGTTCTTCTCATTGGCTCTGCATTTTCTATAAGCTTAATTTTCGGAGCAGCGTTTATCATAGGTTTTGCCCTCTCTATTTATAACGGAGATTTGAAAAGAAAGCCTCTAAAGCCAATATTCATCTTTATCGGCGCATTGCTGGTAAGAATAGCATTAAATCAATTCTGGGACCCTGTTTTAACATCAAAAACATTGCTGGACTTAAGTGTTTCAGCATTGATATTTTTATCAATTATTATATTTGGATGGAAAATCAAGAGAAGCTGATATTTCTTTAAAGTAGTGACAAGTAGCAACCTTTAAGAACCATCTTTTATTTTTAATAAAATGAGAAACCCAAGACATCGCGCACTTAAACAAAATCCTGCAAGATTAAGCACACCAGATTTAACAAAAAGGTTATCTGATGCTGTTTATTGTTTGAAAGCTATAGATTCCGTCATAGCGAAAGGTCATCATGCTCATGGTGGAAATATGCATACAGTAAGAAGAACATTAAGAACATTAATTCCGAAATATGAAGCAGAACATAATATACGCGGAATAAATTATGTTCCTTATTGTCTTTAAACCTTAAACCACAACCAACTTTTATCTGGTTTGGAACCGTAAGAAGTTTTTATCAAAACATAATTCCCCTTTAATTTTTTACCTTGAAGAATAAATTCTATCTTATTTTTTGTTTTTGATTTTAATTCATAAAAACCAGCGTCCCAAATTTTAACACTGCCAGTGCCATAATTTCCTTCTGGAATTACTCCGTGAAATTTTGCATATTCAAGAGGGTGGTCTTCAACTTGCACAGCGAGACGCTTTATTCCTTTTTCTGCTGGAGGCTCTTTAGGAACAGCCCAGGAACGAAGAACGTTGTTAATCTGAAGACGGAAGTCATAATGTAAATGAGAAGCCTCGTGGCGATGTATAACAAATATTAATTTTTTTCCAGATGCTTTTATTTTTCCTGCTGGCTCTGGTGTTTTTTTGAAGTTTCTTTTTTTCTGATAAGTTTTCAAAGCCATAAATAAGAGAGAAGAAAAGCTCTATTAAAATATTGGTGTTATTTAGTAGTAGTTACAATAGAAAGGTTTAAATATAATTCGCGCTCTGTTATAATATGAAAAATAGGCGCATTGTTGTCGGAGAAGATGAGCATGAAATGGGAGAATATCTAACAGGTATTTTAACCGAAGAAGGATATAATGTTGATTATTCTTCAACACCTGAAGGTGTTCTTAGAAGAATCTCTGAAGCAGATTTAGTTGTGACAGATCAAAGTTATGGCGCAGGAAAGATAAGAGGAACAGATGTCTGCAGAATGATAAGAAGCTCTTCAAGAAAGTTGCCGATAATATTAGCAAGTTCTGAAGTGACTGACAGAATGAGGAGAATTTGCGGAGGATTGGAAGTAACTGCAATAGAAAAAAGGATGGATGAAGGGTTTCGGGCTGAATTTTTAAGAGCTGTCAGAGAAGCACTAAAAATTTAAATTGATTTTTCTTAAAGATATAATGAAATACATAAATGAAAAGAAACGGGCAGGATGGGATGATCTTTATGAGGACTGCTTTGAGGGAATAAACAAAATAATAGAAGATAATCTGGAATTAAAGCACGATGAAACACTGATTAAAGCTGTTTTTCCGAAGATGATTAAAGCATTGGAAAAAGCAATTATCAGGATGAAAGATTTAAATTATGACGAGCTGATGAAAAAGCCCTGGTTTGCCAAAGCTCAAAATATCAGTGAGTTTTCAAAAAATGCGGAGACAGTAAATAAAAAAGTGATTTCTATTAATATGATAGACCAATTTCTAAGGGCGACATATTAGTTTCAATGAATTTTATAAATTTATTTTATTCTTTCCG
>JAPLXX010000013.1 GCA_026395855.1 Candidatus Pacearchaeota archaeon
GAATTCAGATGAATTGAAAAAATTTGAAGAAGAGCTTGAAGCATCAGATGTTAACGACGTTATGAAGCTTATAGAGGGCTCTACAGGGGAAAGCCTTGAGCAGATGCAGGATGAAATAAACTTTTTTTTAGAAGAAAAAGATGAGAGTAAGGAAGAGCACAAAGATACTTCAAATCCGTTTGTAGCTCTTTTCGGTGGATATGACAAAAAAGAAAAGCCTGCGGAAAAAGGAACCAAACCTGAAAAAAAAGAAAAATGGTGGCCTGAAAAAGAATCTTACATAGAATCAACGCATTTAAGGCCTTTTACAGAAGAAAAAGCCAAGGAAATGACCTTCAAGGTTTTTGATGTCTACAAAAAAGCCCATGGAATGCCAAGTTACACGTAATTTGCTTAATTCACTAATTTTATATATTCTTTAAGCTTCTGTTTTTTATGCCAAAAAAAAGCCCTGATAAAAAAACAGGAAAACAGAATAATAAGAAGCTTGGTAATTTATTTAAAAAATTTGCATTAAAAAACCAGCAAAGAGAATCTGCAGAGGAAGAAACAGAAGAGGAAATCGAAGAAGAAATTGAAATACCTAATTTAAATCTAAATGCCCGTGACTTTACGCCGATGGATTTATCAGAAGAAGGCTCTCCTGTTCTTGAAAGAAGAGCTATGTCTGCGCCAAGGCCGATTTTCGTAGGAGGAATTCCTCAGGGCAATGCCAGTGGTGATGCAGATGAAGGCGAATCAAAAAACGGATTTAAATATGTTCCAGGAGCTGCAAATGCCAACGAGCCGAAATATATTCCAACTTCAGAAACAGCAGGAACTCCTGCAGAAAGAATCAACATGGAAACTCTCGGAAGAAGGCAGGAATTTTTTCCGCAGGCAAATCAGGAAGCTTTTTTTGAAAGAGCTTCTGAATCAAGAGGATTTTCTTCGCAAAATGCAGAAAGGTTTGAAAGAACTGAAAGATTTGATATTGAAAAGGCAGGCAGAAGCAATCCTTTTGAAAGACAAGAAGCAAAATACGAAAAATACAAACCGAAAATGCCTAAGAGCTGAAGATGAAAATATTCTGATACCGAGCGTATGATAATAGATTAACTGATAAAATAGTCAGTGGATTTTTGTCATAATAACAGAGGATTAAAGAGTTTTAACAGTAAATATTTTATTGTGATAATTTAATAGGTATCCCTTATTATAATAGATTCTCTTAGGTCAAATTTTTAAACTTCTTTGATAAGTAAACTTGTGGGAAAATTAATTTTTGATGAATTTGGGAGATTTGCAGGAATAAAAGGCCAGGAAATAAAGCGAGAGGCAAAAAAAGAGCTGAAAACTTCTGATTCTCTTAGTTTTCTAAAAGAGGATAAATTTGAAAATGAGGATAATAGCAAGTACTGGAATTTTTATATTGATAACAAATCAGCAAAGCCATTAAAATTTTCAAACGGAAAAACACAAGAAGATATTGTGAAAGAAATTGTTGAATTAATAAAAAATGGAAAAAAAATCATCTTTCTTAAGGGTGCATGCGGAACAGGGAAGTCGGCAATTGCGCTGAATATAGCAAAAATAGTCGGAAAAACTTCTATAGTAGTGCCTGTAAAAGCACTTCAGAAACAGTATGAAGACGATTATCTAAATAAAAAATATGTGCTGAAAAATAATATGAAAATGAAAATAGCTATGATAACCGGAAGAGATAATCATGATTCTGTCTTTATGCCGGGCGTGCCTTCTTCAGACATACATCTTCCGGAAAACATAAAGATAACTGAAAAAAACTATCAAAAACTTTTGGAATATTACAAGGATAACCCTTTTAAAAGAACAGAGAATATGCCGGATATTGCAGATATAAAAAGAATGTCAATAGCTCCTGCAAACCCATACTGGAGCCCGATTTTGCCAAAAAATTTTGAGGCAAATTTGAAAGATGCAAAAAAAATAGTATATAAAGGATGTGACGGAAGAGAATATATTTTTTATCATAGAAAAAGCGGGTGCTCATATTACGACCAGCATCTTGCATACACTAAAGCAGATGTGATAATTTTTAATTCAGCAAAATATAGGTCTGAATTAAGCTTAGGAAGAAAACCGCTGACAGAAGTTGATATCATTGACGAAGGAGATGAGTTTTTGGATAGTCTATTTGACCAGGAAGAAATTAATCTCACAAGGCTTTCATCTTCATTAAAATTGATTTCTTCAGATAGTGAGCCTGCGAAAAAAATCATTAAGGAAATTCTTGAACTGATTAATCTTGAAGAGAAGAATAAAAGAGCAACAGGCATTGATGAGAACAAAATATTTGAAATTGAAGAGACCAAAATAAGAGAGATTCTTGAATTAATGACTAAAAGCACAGAAGTTGAATCAGAAATTGAGGCTGACGAACTCAACTATTCAAATAAGGTGCTTGAAGTATCAAGAAATTTTCAGGGAGACTATCAGGACGTTTATTTAACCTATAAAAAAGAGGATGAGAATTTTATGGTAAAACTTGTTAGCTCAAATCTTGCCGCAAAATTTAGGGATTTAATGTCTAAAACAAAAGTGCTGATATTCATGTCAGGGACAATTCACAATGAAAACGTTTTAAAGAAAATTTTCGGACTGGAAAATTATAAAATTGTGGAAGCAGAAACAATAAATCAGGGCTCATTGGAGATTATTAAAACAGGCGGGGAATTTGATTGCAGACATTCAAATTTTACAAGCAAAAAATATTCGAGGGAAAATTATCTGAATGCGCTGCTTTTGTGCATTGATAAAACAGAAAATCCCACCTTAATTCATGTTAATGCATTCCAGGACCTTCCTAACGAAGATGAAAAGAAAAAACTTGGGCTTCACGGCCTAATTTCCTCTCAAAGACTAAAAGAGGTGCAAAATGAAGATAAAATTGGAAAAAGTGTTGCACTGTTCAAATCAAAACTTTCAAATATGCTCTTCACAACAAAATGCTCGAGAGGTGTCGATTTTCCGGGGGACATATGCAGGTCGATAATATTCACCAAGTATCCAAACCCAAATGTGTCTGACACTTTCTGGAAAGTTCTTCAAAAAACACATCCTGACCATTTTTGGGAATTTTACAAGGATAAGGCATTTAGAGAGTTTCTTCAAAGAATTTATCGTGCAGTCAGATCTCCCAATGATCATGTTTACATTCTTTCTCCTGATATAAGGGTTTTGGATGAAGTGAGAAAGCTGCAGGTGATAAATAGCAAGAATTCCAAAACATAATGCACAGAATGAATTTTAATGAATAAAAAGAGGTTAAGAAGGTGTTAATATCAAAAGATATGTGCGAGTTAGAATAAAATTATCAGGTTTATTACAATCTCTTATATTAACGCCTAAAAATTCCTTAAGAACAATAATTATTTAAACAAAATTTACCCTATATAAACAGAAAATGGAAGAAAAAAGAGGTTATACAATATCAGATATCTATCAGGGCGGTTATTCAAGCATAACACCTCCTGATAACAATTATATAACAGCGGGAAGCCTTGGAACGACAACAGATCCAAGGTCAGCGAATATTCTGCAGGAAGTTTCCTCAAAGCTTTCTTCAGGAGTAAAAAATATTGAGGTGGAGGGAGTTTCTCCAGAAGTTTTTGATTCTATTCCAACTCCGCAGTTAAAGGAAGTTCATCGGCTTTCAAAATTAACAGGAATAGATGTTTCTATACATGCTCCTGTAATGGATGTTTCAGGCATAGACCCAAGAAGCGGTTTCAGTGAGGGAGAAAGAGAAGCAGCTGAAAGGCGAGTTTCGCAGGCCCTTTTGCGAAGCCATGAATTAAATCCAGACGGAAATATTAATGTAAACTTTCATTCTGCAGAAGGAATTCCTGGCTCCCAGTTTCTTCCTCCGGGACAAAGAAAAGAAAATGAAAAATACAAAAAAATGATTGTTGTAAACAGGGATACAGGAAAACTTGCACCACTTGAAACTGAAAAAGAATTTCATCCAGGGGGGGAAGTTCGTGAAATAACAAAAAAACCAGAGCAACGCATAGATAGCTTAAATTCTACAGAGTGGAGAAATTCACTATTCCAAATAGAAATTAACAGAGAAAATGCAGAGAGAATTATGAAAGATGTTCATCCAATATTTATTCACAAATTTGCTCAGTTTAGAGCAGGCGTTATACCTCCAGAAGATCTTTCTAACGAAGAAAGGGCTGAAATACACAAGCTTCATTCAGCATATGAGTTTATAGAACAGGCAAAATTATCGGCAGATTCACTTTTTAGTAAAGCATATGAATTTGCAAAAATGGATAATGATGAAAAAAGGATGAATGAATTAAAAGAATTTTCTAAAAGATACGGAGAAGCTATAGGAATAGAGGGGAATAAAATAAAAAGTCCTGAAAAATATCTTAATCCAAAAATTCATTCAGAAGTATTGCGTGAATTAGCTCAGGTTCTGGAAGAAGCTACTCCTAAACTATGGGTTCCTGTAGAAGATTTTGCAGCTGAAAAATCTTCGCAAACCTTCGGCAACGCTGCTTGGGATGCATACAAAAAGCTCGGGGGAAAAAACGTCCCGATTCTTACCATAGAAAATCCTCCTGCAGGTTTTGCATTAAGCACAGGAGAAGGAATAAAAAAAATTGTGGAAGAATCAAGAAAAAAATTCATAGAAAATGCAATGAAACCCGCAGAGAAAGACAATAAAGGCGGAATGGGCATGTCTGAATCACAGGCAAGAGAAGAAGCCGAGAAATTAATCGGTGCAACATGGGATGTAGGGCATATAAACATGCTCAGAAAATACGGATATACTGAAAAAGATATAATAA
>JAPLXX010000061.1 GCA_026395855.1 Candidatus Pacearchaeota archaeon
AGCCAAGAATATCCCTCTGTTGACAATATTGGAAATATTCTTGGAGCAAATTTCAAGTAAGATTTAAATAAAATTTTATTTTAAAACACTGAGGAAAATTACTAAATTATTAAGGATAAGAATATTTATAAAACTCTTTTGTCTTAATAAATAAAGAAAATGAGGTTGAGCAAAAAGAGGTAATGGAAGCGAAAAAAGTTCTTATAACATTAATAATTGTCGTATTATTAATAGTTCTTTGTGTAGTTGCTTATTTGTATATTACAAAAGAAAAACCAGACCCTGTTTCAACTCAGTGCACTTTTGCATGTGAAAGCGGACAAAAAACATCGTTTTGCCTTGTTGAGTTAAAATTAAAAAATGATTTAACAGCAACCTGCGAAGAGCTTTCAAAAGATTCTCAATATTTAGAGTACAAAGTACAACAATGTCCTTCAATATCCTGCACTGTTTCGGCTGAAGAAGCAGCACATCTTGCTGATCAAACCTGCATAACAGGACTTGGAGGAAAATGGGAAACTCCTGTCAATGATAAATGCCCTTTAACAGGAGAAGAAATGACCTGGAAATTAATTCCTTCTGATAATCCTCCAATAACAGGACAGATTTGCTGTGGATAAAAATGTCAAAAAAAATATATTTACTATACGGATTGATTTTTTTAAGTGTTTTATTTCTGAGTAATATTTCTGCTGTAGATGTCTGTTGGGTTGCTTCTAGTGCTGCTAACTGCCACAGTGGGTGGGCTGGAGGAGGGCAAGTAGTAATGCACTTTTCTGATACAACAAATGCCCACGGAGAACGAATAAGCGAATCAAATTATGCAGACGTGTTATGCTGTAATTTTGGCAGAGGAAGCACTACTTGTAATGGAAACAATTTATTATTAAGAACTTCTACTCAAACAAATAGCCATGCAGAAAGTCCAAGCTTAATAAGCCCTAATTATGAGGTACATGTTTGTTATGATAGTTTACAAAATGGTAGAAGAGTTGATGCAAGTGTAAATTGTAATACAATAAATAATGAAGTTCCTGTGCTTTACATATCTAGTACAATAAATGCACATATTGAAAGTCCTGGATTAGCACAGCAAAATTATGCATCAAAAATTTGTGCTCAAGTTGTCAACCTTACAGGAGATGAATGTGGTAATGGACAAATTGATACGGGTGAAACCTGTGATGATGGGAACACTATAAGCGGCGACGGATGTTCTTCAACATGCCAGACAGAAGTACAATCTCATACAGAATGCAATAATAATATGTGCGAAGAAGTTTCTGGTGATGGCGTTAGTGAATGTGGTGTTATTGGTGGTGTTTGTAATAAAGGGAATCTAACTCATTCTGAATGTATAGGACAAATGTGTATGTCTGTAAATGGCATTGGAACAGATGAATGTTCTAATAGTGCTGAATGTATTAACCAACCTCCGGCTCATGCAGAATGTAATAACAATATGTGTATAAAAGTTTCTGGAGATGGAGTTACTGAATGTGGGGTTATTGGAGGTGCTTGTGAAGTTGTTCCTCCGGTACATTCTAAGTGTGTCCTTCCTGCATGTATGTTAGAAGATGGGGCTGGAACAGATGAATGTTCTACTGGTGCAGAATGTATTGGACCTCCTCCCGAATGCACCATCACCTCTGCTGTATGGAGCACAGAGTCAGCACGTGCAGGAGATATTGTGCATCTGAATGTTGTAACATCTGGCTGCACAGGAAAGCAGATATCTTTTGTGGTAAGAGAAGATGACGGAGTTCTTGGCTCTAATCCTGTTGTGAAAAATCCAATAAATGTTGCTGTTGGCTCTAATGGAAATGCACAGGGAACATGGATTGCAGAATATCAGGACGATGAATCAGGAGACCCCGAATATTATTTCACAGCTACAATTGTTGGCACATCAACACATAAAAAAAGTACTAATGAATTAACAGTTGGTGTAGGGCTTCCTATAAGCTGCGAACAATTAGACATTAATATCTGCTCTGATTATACAAAATATGGAACAGATTCTGAGACAGCGTGCAATAGTGACAGATGTGATGTTGCAGACTACAGCATTCCGCTAAGCGCAGCTGACTGCAGTGAAGATGGCGTAAATTGCTTCTGCGCATGGAATTCAGATACAGGTCATTGCGAGGCTGCATTTAACAAGAACGGCAGCAAAAGTTATTGTGGAGACAGCAGTGTAAACCGCCCTAATAATGCCGGCAACAATGAACAATGCGACCCTGATGAAGGAGTCTCTGTTTTCTTATCTACAGAAGAGACATGCGTTGATTTAACGCAGAACCTGAATATGGATTCATATACTGGCGGAACTCTTGGCTGCACAGGACTTTGCACTTTTGATATAAACCAATGTACTTCCCCTCCTGGAACATTGATTTCCTGTGGGGATAATGTTGTAAACCAAATTAGTGAAACCTGCGACGGCAATGATAAACAAGATTATACCTGCGAAAGTTTAGGATTTTCCGGAGGAACATTAGGATGTTATTCAAATTGTACATTAAATACCGGCTTGTGCGAGATACCAATTGATTATTATTCTGAATGTGCCGGACCTGCATGCGATGCAATAAGAGGCACTGAAGAAAATACATGTTCTGGCAGTTCTACATGTCCTTCTGGAAATCCTTATCATATAGAATGTAATAGTAACATGTGCGTAAAAGTTGCTGGTGATGGTATTACTGAATGTCTTCCTATAGGAGATTCATGCACTAATCCTCCAACAACCCATTCTGACTGTGTCGGACAAACATGCATGTCAGTAAAGGGAGCTGGAACAGATGAATGTTCTCTTAATGCAGAATGCTCTGATGAAGATTCTGCTCACACAGAATGTAATAGTAATATGTGTGTAGAAGTTGCTGGTGATGGAGAAAATGAATGTGCACCTTTAGGTGATTCATGCGTTCCAATTATATTCAGCAGATGCGGGGATGGCTATATTGACACTCCTAACTCTGCTAATAGAGATGAATATTGCGACCCTGATGCTGGAACACCTAATTTACCAATAACTCAATGCGCTAATTTAGCAGATATCTTCGCAAGCGGAAATTTGGGATGCACAGCAACATGTGAATATGACTTTAATTTATGTGAATACAAACCAGGGGTAAGCCCTACATGCGGAGATGGAATAATAAATAATGTCGCTGAAGAATGTGACGGAGAATTTTTCAGTGGCGGACATACCTGTAAAAGCCTTGGATTTACAGAGGGAACACTCAGCTGTGATTCGTTCTGTAAATTTGATACAAGTTCTTGCGAGGTTCCTCCAGCAGGTGAAACAGGAACATGCTATTATGACGAAGAAACCACAGATACCTGCGACGATGACGGCTATTTGACAGTTAATATGATTGCAAGATGGGTTGGTGCTTTAGACGATCCTCTTGCAGAAAAATGCAAGTCAAACACAGAAGCGCTTCAATGTCCTGCACAGGTAGCTCTGCCTTTCTTTGGATTGTACAATCTGCTGGCTACACTTGTTCTCATAGCAGCGATTTATTTGATAATAGAAACGCGAAGAAAGAAGAAATAATTTTTAATGTGCGATTTAATTAATGTTTATTATAATAGAGAGTATTTTTTTCCTCTATATAAATTATAAATATTTGAGTTATACGAGAATATTTATAAATCCTTTTGCTCTTTTCATAGAATAAACAAAAGGCGAAGCCTTTAGCTATTTCGCCCAGGCTTGGTCAAAATAAAGATGGTTGATAAAAAACAGGTTTTTTTCATGCTATTTTTCGGAGTATTTTTTCTTAGTTTTGTCTCTGCAAGCATTGGTCTTGGCAGTCCGAATTCATCTATTGAGACAGTTTATGGGGCTTCCCAGAATATTACAGGATGGATAAATATAAGCATAAATTCTGAATCATTGGGTTCTTTTTTTAATGATCCAGAGGGAAATTCTATAAATCTCTCGGAAATGCTGAAGAAGAATGTTGCATATTCTTATTCCTGCACTCCTGCAGACTGCAAAGAAGATTATTCTGCTGCAACTCCTGAGCAAACCAAAACAATGGCACTTGCTCCTGGAAGCTCAAAAATTTATGGAATAAGATTAACAGGAGATATTTCCAGCATAGATTCCTTTAAGTTTACACTTGAAAGCGATGCTATTTCATCATGCACTAATCAGGTCGAAGTTGATGTCCTTGATGATTCTTCTGTTGATTTCATAAACAAAAATTCCCTGGGTTTGGGAATTTGCAGTTCTACTAAAAATTATGGATGCTTTGATGCAACAAAAACATTGGAAGAGCCTGTTGTTTCAACAACACCTTTCTGCGAAAAAGTAAACCTCTCCAGCTCTCCGGGATTTCTTATAGGGGCATGGATAAAAAAAAGCGGTTCAAGGACAATAAATGCTTCTGTTTATAATCTTGATGGAGAAGAAGTTGCAAGATGCACTCTTCCAGATGCTTCATCTGAAGGAGGGGAAGTTTCCTGCAGTGTGAATTATTCTGTCGTCAAAACAACAGAGCATTATATCTGCATTAAGGCTGTAAGCGGAACAGGAACTTATGTCACAAAAGGTTATGATATTAGTAACGGATGCGGATTTTACGGCACACCTATTCCTTATTCAACCCCTGCTGCTTATCAGATTTTTGCGCAGGGAAAATCCTTTGGTCCTGTCGGCAGTTCTGAAATAAACAATTCTATAGACAATGAAAGAAGCATTGCAGAAATAGCACAGGAATATATCTGGGAAAAATATGACATGAACTGCTCCTCTGGCTGCATTATTCCCATAAAAATAAGCTCTAATTCAAACCAGAATATTACCTTAAAAAATTTGGAGATGGAATATCAGAAAAGCACAGGAACAATAATAGAAAAAAACTTCCAGGAAGTTTCAAAGACTCCTGCAAAAATCAGTTCTGGCTACCAGAAATTTTATTTAGATGGTGCTGGTTTTTCTGTTCCAGATTCTATAGGAAATTATTCATTTTCACTTAAATTCAACAGTCAAAATATTATTACCAAAAAAATAGAAGTCAAAGAGGTTCCTATAATTAAATCTATAACTCCAACAAGCGTTGCTGCAGCTAATCCAACAAAGTTTACAGTTAATGCAGGCTCTAAGAATAATATCACAAGTTTTCTCTGGGATTTTGGAGATAATATAACAGAAACAACTTCTGGAAACAAAACAACCCACACATACAATGAAATAGGCGTTTATAATCTAATAATTAAGGCAACTGACAAAAAAAATCTGAGTTCTTCCAAAACTTTTGTGATAAATGTAAGTTCTTCAAAGAATCTGATAAATTCAAATCTGAATCAGATGAAAAAAGACCTTTCTGATTTGGAAAAAGAAATCTCTTATCTTGAACCCTTTTACCAAGAAGCTATAAACTCTTCATTAAACCTTAGCTATACTCATGAAAGAATAAACGCCTTAAAAACAGAGTATGAAAATGCAACAACAGAATCAGAATACAATGAAATAGTTACTGAACTTTTTAGCATAACAATTCCAGAAGGAATAGCCAGAAGTGGAAGCGCAGAAGGAGTGACTTTGATTGCAGGACCTGATTATGTAAACCTTGATGTAATAAAGGAAATCGGCGGTGGAAGCTATGAAGCTGGAAAAGAAGAAGGATATGTCAATGGAGTATTATCCTGGCAAAGAGAAAATCTGGATGTTAATATGAATTTTGACGAATTTTCAGGAAGATATGAGGGATATATAGAGCCAATAACAAGAATTTTTAAAATAAATATAGAGCAGAAAAAAGACATTTCCTATGATTATTATTTAATTATTCCTGAACTTACAGGATTTGAAACAGATGCATCATTTGAAGTAAAATCAGGATACATTTACATCAATATTAAAGACAAGGATACTGTGGAATTCTCGACAACAGAAGATATTAATCCCACAAATCTTCCAGCATTTATTTCTCCTGCAATAAGCCAGCTTTCTGTAATAGAAGAAACAACATTGCCTGAAGAAAAAAGCTTGTCCAAATGGGTTATCTTTGGACTGGTAATCTTTTTCCTTTTGGTTATTGCTTTTATAGTCTATATTGTTCTTCAGGAATGGTATAAAAAAAGATATGAGAACTATCTTTTCAAAAATAAAAATGATTTGTATAACATGATAAATTATGTGAACAATGCCAAGAGAAAGGGGCTTGAAAACAAGCAGATAGAAGAAAATCTGAAAAAAGCAGGATGGAGCTCTGAAAGAATAGTATATGTAATGAAAAAATATGCAGGAAAAAGGACAGGAATGCTGGAAATACTCCCAACAAAAGCTGCTGAAAAAGCAGGGGGAAATCCAAAGGATTTTCCTAAATAAATAATCTCTTCAGTCACACAAAATTTAATAAACTCCCTTAACAAAATCATAATATGGTAGTAAAAGCCTTTAAGAATTTCTTTAAGAGAATATTTTTTAATTTATTTAAAAGCAAAAAAGAGCTGAAGCTCGGATTCTATGGTCCGCCTAATGCTGGAAAAACAAGCCTGGCTAACAGAATATGTAAGGACTTTACAGGAGAAGAAATAGGGGCAGTGAGCAAGATTCCGCACGAAACAAGAACTGTTCAGTTTAAGGAAAAGGTTGAGATAGATTACAAAGGAAAGAAAATGCTTTTCAAGATGATAGATACCCCCGGAATAGCTACTAAAATAGATTACGAAGATTTTCTGAAATACAGAATGAAGAAGAAAGATGCAAAAATAAGGGCAAAAGAAGCTACCCAAGGTGTTGTTGAAAGCATTAAATGGCTGGATGACATGGATGTTGTTGTAATTGTCCTTGATGCTACAGAGAATCCATACAATCAGGTAAATCTCACAATAATCGGAAACCTTGTTGCAAGAAATATTCCTGTTTTAATAGTTGCCAATAAGGTGGATTTAAGAAAAGCCAGCACCAAAAAAATAGAAGAAGCCTTTCCCGAATATGATGTTATTGGCATAAGTGCAAAATACGGCAAAAACCTGGAGGAGTTTTACGAATCAATTTTTAAGCTTGCAAAAGAAGCCTGATAAAGTAAACATTAAAAACTATATATTCCAAAATATATAATAAAGAATAATGGTGAAAAAAATAAGAGGCAAAATTAAAGGTTTCAGCATTCAGTTTCTTCCTTATTCAGAGATAAGAGGGATGGACAGCAACCAGAGAATAAAGAAAATCCTGAACATAGTTCTTGACAATAATATTCTTTTTCTTCAGGGAAGGCTTGAACCTGACGAGGAAACCAGATTAATCGGCGATACAATGGTAATGATGGGGCATGTAAAAAGCTTCAAAGGTGTTGAGCTTGCTGTAATTTCAGGAAATGAAAAAGAAGGATTTTTTGGCAAATTTAGGACAAATCTTGTAAGCGCTATTGCTGGGGGAGATTTAGGCGCTGTGACAATTATAGGACCTGCAACAATTGTAAAGGAAATAAAAAGAAATCCGAAGAAGATTGAATTGTTGCTTAAAGGGTGATTTCACATATTTTTATTTCATGAAAAATACAGAAGAAATCCGAAGAAGATTGAATTGTTGCTGAAAGGATAAAAATAATTTTTAATAATAAAACCTGATAATAAAATTTTGAATAATAAATTAACTATAGAGTATAAAGCGTTGTCCTATCTTAACATGTATCTTCTATCTCAATAACTTAACACCCATAAACTTTATAATTCTGTTATACATTATAAAAAAATGCCCCATCAATGCGTGAGATGCTCGCGAATAATTCCTGCAGGAAGCAGGGAGATTCTTGAAGGATGCAAAGAATGCAAAAGCCATTTCTTTTTTTATATCAAAGATGAGCAGCTGAAAAGTATGAGAAACAGAATAGTTGAAATTCCAGAGGATGAAAAAGAGCAGGTTGAAGAAGATATAAGGGAAATGGTTGGTGTTGAAGACGAGATGACACCTGTTATTCTTGATGTAGAGTCTATAAGAGTTACCGGCGAGGGCAAATTTGAATTAGATATAGCAAAAATATTCAGAAAAGACCTGCCATTGATATACAAGCTTGAAGAAGGAAAATATATAATAGATTTGGCTTCGACATTAAAGGGAAGCGTGAAAGATTTGATTAAAAATCCTGATAAAAAGAGAAGAAAGGCGCGACGCGGAAGAGATTAACAAATATTCTTTAAAAAATAAAAAAGAAATAGAAAAAATAAATAAAAAATTTATTTTAAGCGAAAGCTTTCTTTACTTCGGTATTAAACCAAAGATATCCTCCCATAATTCCCTGAACAATAATTACAAATAAATCGCTTAAAATATTTCCACCATGAAGCATAAACCAGAATATTGCGAGAATTCCCAGGCAGGATAAAACTATTGCAGCAACTCTTGCCCACAATCTTGCTTTCCACAATCCTCTTCCTATAAATATTGCAAGAACCCCCATAGCCAATGAGATAAGTCCTGCAGCAATAAATAAGCCTGCACCAATCATTCCTAGCCCAATAGCACTTAACCATGAACCAACTAACCCTGCTCCGACCATAAGCCCTAAACCGAGAATTATTCCCACAACAGCTCCTATATAGTATAGGATAGATATTACCTTTACTCCTGTTGGAACATTTTTTTCTACAACCATTTTTCACCTCCTTTCATGCTTTATCTTTTTTAATAAAAGACAAAAATATTAAGAAAAACCAATATAAAAAGGTGCCTATGGCTGAAAATGCTTTTTTCTCAATAACCTTATAAATATTCTTGGATTAGAATAAACATGGCTGAAATAAAAAAGAATATTAATTCTGTTCTGAAAGAAGTTTTGCTTTTGGCTAAGCCTTCTGAAAAAGAAATGAAAGAAATAAAGGAAAAACTGCAGAATTTCCTGAAAAAAACAGAGCAAAGCAAGAGAAAATGCAGAATAAATGCAGATATTTTTGTTGGCGGAAGCTTTGCAAAAAAGACTATTATAAAAAAAGATTCTTATGACATAGATATTTTCATAAGATTTGACAAAAAATACAAAGATGAACTTCTTTCCAACTTAACAGAAAAAATGCTTGCAGGCGAGAGGGCTGTGCGGGTTCACGGCTCGCGGGATTATTTTAAAATTTCTACTTCAAATAACCTTTTTTTTGAAATTGTTCCTGTAAAATTCGTTAAAAATCCCAAAGAAGCTGAGAATATTACAGATCTTTCTTATTCTCATGTAAATTATATTAAAAGAAAAGTAAAGTCTGAAAGGATTCTGGATGAAATACTGCTTGCAAAAGCTTTTTGCTATGCAAATGGGGTTTATGGCGCAGAATCCTATGTCAGCGGATTTTCAGGATATGCTCTGGAGCTGCTGATATATCATTACAAGGGCTTTATCAAATTTTTAAAAGAAATAACAAAAGTTAATATAAAAAATAAAATAATAATTGATATTGAAAAATCACATAAAAATAAAAATCACATCCTGATTGACATAAATGAGGCAAAGCTGAAATCTCCGATAATCCTCATTGACCCGACATATAAGCAGAGAAATGTGCTTGCAGCGCTTTCTGAAGAAACTTTCAAGAATTTCCAGAAATCATGCACAGCATTCCTGAAAAAACCTTCTATTGATTTCTTTAGACAGAAAGTTATCAACATAGAAAAACTGAAAAAAGAAGCTAAAAATAAAGGTTATGAATTTATATTATTACAATTAACAACAGCTAAACAGGAAGGGGATATTGCAGGAAGCAAGCTTTTGAAATTTCACAGGCATTTGAAAGACGAACTTTCGAAATTTTTTGACATAAAAGCGAAAGGATTTGAATACTCAAACAAGAAAACAGC
>JAPLXX010000018.1 GCA_026395855.1 Candidatus Pacearchaeota archaeon
CTTTTGCACCTTAATTTGTGCAATGCCTTCACCGCTAATACATTAAAATGTGAGTGTGAGTGTGATTATTAAAATTGAATAATCGCAATATTTTTCTACAAAATTTGATGTTTTGTGGGTTTAAAAGCCTTTGTGATTAAGTACTCTGGTGCGTAAAGTGGGCGTTAGTTATCTTTTTAAGTTTTAATATCTTATTTAAATTATGGATAAAACTGAAAGAGAATTGGAATTTTTAAAAATAAAAAAACATAATGTTGAAAGAGGGTTTAATAGTTATGTGGACAATTATAAACATTCTGTGGTTTATATTGTTGCTCTTGTTGGTGCGTTTTCAGGAATATTATTTTCATTAGGTAACACTAAAAGTGTTCCTTTTATTATAATTGGGGGTCTTGGAATAATGTGTTATAAATTTATTATGGTGCTGATTAAAACAAATGAATTGAATAAATCTGAAGGGAAGATAAAGAATTCTATGGACAAAAGATTTGAAAAATTGGGAGTAAATATTAAAATGATTGAAGAAGAGATTAAACTGAAAGATTAATCAATTCCCACTACATATTTATCGTTTCAAATTTAACATTTAGAAATAACTTACTGCTTCTCCAGAATCATATATTCCCTGACTTTTCCCAGCTTCTTGTAGAGCTCAAGAAGCTTTGCCTTTATCTCGCTTCTTTCTGTCTCTGTAATTCTCATTTCCAAAATCTTCTCGTATAATCTGACAGCCTGATTTCTTTTCTCGTTTTTCTCGCAGACCAAAGCCTGCTCTTTGTAAAATTGTTTTATAAAAGCATAAATATCTTCTTTTTCCCTTAAATTAGCCTGGGACATTGCATCTCTCATTGCTTTCTCTGCCTTGTCGAAAGCCCCTGATTTAATATAAAGTTCTGCTTCTTTTTTATAATAGGTTATTTTTTCTGTAAAAGCTATAGCAAGTTCTGCTGCATTATTTTGCATTCTTGCAGCTTCGTCAAGAAGTTTTGCTTTTTCATAAAGAGCAGCAAGTTTCAGGAAAACAAACTTTTTTGTGTCCATTGAAAGCTGGTCTTTCAAAAATCTTATAAGATGATCTATCTGCACAAAATCACCTTTTCCCTGAAGGTCTTTTTCAATTTCTGATTTGCTCATAGTTGGCTTTAACATGTAGAATACAATAAATTGGGCTTTTTAAGAATTATTGTTAATTTGTTGGGGGTGCTTCTGTCAATCCTTTTCTAGTAACTTGATCATCAAGAGAAGTTCTTTTGTGATTTTCGATTCTCTTAAGTTTTGCTGTCGCAAGAATTTCGCTAATTTTTTCTGGCACAGTTCTATTCCATCTTCGCACTTCTACTTCTGTCTTATCCAGATTCCAATCTAATCGCACAATTAATCCCCCTGTAAGCATAAAATAAGAAATACCATCATCGCCTGTGAAGGGCTCTGTTCCAGAAGCATCTTTTAGTTGTTTATATAATGAAGCATAAAAAAATGGTGAAAGGTCTCCCACATAATATGTTATATTTGGCTTTTGCATAAAACCTATTTAAAAAATTAGTTTAAAAAGATTGTTATAATAAAATCATGCTAAGAAATTTATGCTTCCTGTAAAGCTTCCGGCATGTAAGGGCAGAAGACCATCTCGGTATCTGTTGCAGCAGGCATATTTTCAATTGTGTCTACTTGGAAACCGACTTGTTTAGCTCTGCCTTCCTCATGGAAAAGCCGTTTGTCCAGGCTTTCTTCAAGCAAGCTTTTTGCTCGTTCAGATGACGATGCAGAAACAACAGCTTCCTCGTCAGGGTTTGCACCAAGATGATAGGTTAAATGATAAATGGTATATTCCATAAAAATTAATTAGTAATCTTCTTTAAAAGAATTGTTGTGCTGAAAAAGAATTAAGCTTTCTTCTTCACAATCTCTGTGCAGATTCCTGCTGCAACTGTTGCGCCAGCATCCCTTACTGCAAATCTGCTCATGTAAGGATTCTCTTTCTGCGTTTCAAGGCAGAGATTTCCCTGTGGCTTGATTCTTACTTTTGCGCTGTCGCCGTTTTTTAGGAAATCCGGATTTTTCTTTAATACTTCGCCTGTTCTTGGGTCAATTTGCTCTATTAATTCAACAAACTGGCATGGAACTTGCGCTGTGTGGATATGGAATACAGGAGTATATCCTTTAGCCAAAACAGTTGGATGATTTATCACGGTGATTGTTGCTATAAATTCTTCAACAATGCTTGGAGGCCTTGATGCCTCGCAGATTACATCTCCTCTTGCAATATCTTTCTTTCCAACACCGCGAATGTTTATTCCGACATTGTCTCCTGCAAGAGCTTCTGGAAGAGATTCATGATGCATTTCTATTGTTTTTATTTCTCCCTGAATACCTGTTCCTGTTCTTCCAGGAAGAATAATTACTTTTTGTCCAACCTTCATTGTCCCTGTTTCTATTTTTCCTACAGGAACAGTTCCAATGCCTGTAATTTCATAAACATCCTGAACAGGCATTCTCATCGGCAAATCAGTAGGCAATTTTGGCTCGGGAAAAGAATCAAACTGCTCAAGAACAGTTGGTCCCTTGTACCAAGGCATGTTTGCTGATTTCTTAGCAACATTATCTCCCTTTAACCCAGAACACGCAATAAATGGAGTTGTTGCAGCGTTTATTCCAACACCCTGCAGCAATTTTCCAACTTCTTCTTTAACAATATTAAATTTCTCTTCTTTGTATTCTACAGCATCCATTTTGTTGACAGCTATTGCGACATTTTTAACACCCATTGTTCTCAAAAGCCATAAATGCTCTGTGGTTTGGGGCTGGACACCTGCAGGAGCAGCTATTACAAGGAAAGCGCAGTCTGCCTGTGAAGCACCTGTAATCATGTTCTTAACAAAGTCCCTGTGTCCTGGTGCGTCAATGATTGTAATTTGGAATTTCTGAGTCATAATTTTTCTGTAAGCTAAGTCAATTGTAACTCCTCTTTCCCTTTCCTCTTTGATTTTATCCATGACATATGCAAATTCAAATCCGATTTTTCCGTGCTTTTCAGCTTCCTGCCTTAATTTTGTCATTTCCTGCTCAGAAACAGCGCCGGTGTCGAAAAGCATTCTTCCAACTATAGTTGATTTTCCAGCGTCGACGTGTCCCACAAAGACCACGTTCATGTTTGGTTTTTCTTTTGACATGTTAATGTCCTATATAGTACTAAATACCAAAAAGAATATATAACGAACTAGATTAAACAGATTATGGCAGACATTCCAAGAATAATTACAGGGATATTTCTTATTTTATTGGGATTTTTTTTAAGTCTTCTCCCTCTTCTTACAAACCAGTGGGTATCTCTTATTTCAGGCATCCCTATTTTGATTATAGGAATTGTTATTTTGTTAAATAAAAAAGAAAATAAAATTGAAGAGGTTAGAAAGAGATAAAAAGAAGTAAAACTAAGAATTAATATGACCAAACTAAAATTAAAAATTTTGTATAAGTCATTTATCATAGAAAATGCCTAAAGAAATAATTGTTGTGACAATGAATGATATCCCCGGGAGAAAGGTAAAAAAGATACTTGGAATTGTAAGAGGAAACACCGTAAGAAGCAGAAATCTGGGAAGAGATATAATGGCTTGGTTTAAGAGCCTTGTTGGAGGAGAAATTGAAACATTTACAGAATTGATAAATCAGTCGCGTGATGAGGCATATAATAGAATGGTAAATAATGCTATTAAACTCGGCGCTGATGGAATAATTGCTATGAGATTTGATGCTTCTTCAATTATGGCAAATTCTTCTGAGATTTTAGCTTATGGAACAGCTGTAAAACTGGAATAATTCTTATTGATTTTATCGCTTAAGAGACTAACCGAAAAAGTTATAAAATAAAATATATTAAATAGTTTTAAAGACGATTTTTACTGATTCTTGAGTTTTATCTTATCTACAATAAACATGCTGAAATCACTAATACCATAACCTAAAATAAGCCCTGCAACGACGTCGCTAAGATAATGCATTCCTAGATAAACTCTGGAAAACATTACTAAAATTGTGATAAATATCCAGATATAAAAAAAGATGTTGTTAAATTCAAAAAATCTTAGCATAGAAGATGTTGCTGTAACATGCCCGCTT
>JAPLXX010000043.1 GCA_026395855.1 Candidatus Pacearchaeota archaeon
GGTTTGGGACAAGGCTCCAAAAAATATCAAGATAAAAAATCCTGCTTTTGAATTTGTGCCTAAAAAATATATTGTGGGAATTATAACAGAATTAGGCTTGATGAAATATGAAAAATTTGTCGAAAAGATTGGAAAAAGATAATTTTTAGCATAAAATACCCCCTAAATTACATCTGATTGAATAATTTATACAGCTTTAGTAACATAATTATAACCATCTGCACCTTAAAAAATTCTTTCTATAATAACAATTTCTTTTAACCTTCTTTCTCTTTCTGAAATTCCTCAAAAGCTTTTGTCATTTCCTGGTTTATTTTATCAAGATTGTCATTCAAATCATTCTTTACTGAAATTAATTTTTTTATCTGGTCTTCGATTATCTCTTTTGTGTCAGGAATGTTTTTCTTCACAAAATTCTTTCCTCCAATATCAACTGTCAGGTTTTCAGAGATAATTTTTGCATTTACAAATATCCCTCTGCCCAAAGGCGAAAGAACCTCTTTTCCTGCAGAGCCTTTTAATTCATCAAGCCCGAAATTCAGGGCTCCAAGGTCATTTATGCCTTTTTCTACAGCTTCTATCTGTTCCTGCAGCTGAGAAATCTGCTGCTCAAACATTCCAAGCTTAAAGATTAATTCCTGCTGTTTTTCCTGTTCCATATTTTATTAGAATTTTCAAAACCTAAACCACTTTTAAAATCTTTCTTAAGATAGAGCTGAAGATTATTGAGCCGATAAGATAAAACCAGAACCAGCTTAAAAGCCCAAAAAATCTGAAATTAACCAGGGCGAAATAATCTGCAAACCATCTGAACAGGAGGATTATTGGTATTGCCGTGTAAATTATTGGACGCATGCTTAGTTTGAACATAGGTCCCATCGCCTTCATTGATTTCATGCTTAATTCGGTGTATTCTTTAGAGCCTGCTTCTAATTTTTTCATCTGCTGCTGCAGAGATTTCTGCTCCTCTTTCAGTTCTCTCAGGGTTTTTTGGTCAGTGGTATATTTTTGGACAAGAGTCATGAAAAGAGCCAGAATAAAAACAAGAATAATCATTCCATAAGTTAAATTCCAGTTCAAAAGCGCGCCGGCACTTGGGTTAAGGACAGCATTGACAGAATTTTTTATCAAAGGTATGCTGTTCCAGAAAGAAGCTATCAGCAGAGAAACAATCATTATTATAAAAATTCCCCTGAAACTTCCTTTTTCATCCATTTTTAAAAAAAGCTAATTCTGTTTTTAAACTTATTATTTTATGAATTTTCTCATCATAGGTGACATATCCATCTCATGTGTCTTTGCAATATTCTGGTAGAATTGGAACAAAATCATGATTACAAGAAGAATAGCTGTTCCAGAAACAAGCGCTCCGAGCAAATCTGTTACAGCAGCCAGCAATCCTATGGCAAGTCCACCCATTATTGTCAGCGGCATAATATATCTATCAAGAATGCTTTCGATTATTCTTTCATCCTGCCTGAATCCTGCAACCTGAAGCCCTGAAGCAGAAATGTTATGTGCTTGGCTTTTTGCATCCATATTAGAAGTCTTTACCCAGAAAAGAGCAAATACTGTTGAGAAAAGCATGTAAAATAATATATGGGTTATTCCCTGAATAAGAAATATTGGCAAAAATCCTCCTTTAATTGTTAACTGTAAAAGATTAGTATGCCCCATCCAAAATGCCAAGCCAGAGATAGGCTGTCCTTGGGAAAATTTTCCCAGAAAGGTAAAATAAGATAAAACTTTTGCAATTCCTGAACATCCTGCTCCAGAGAGGCATGGAGTTGCAGCGTTTTCAATTATTCCTGCAAACAGCTGTAAATTTGCAACCAAAGCTGCAGTAAATATAACAGGAATAACAGATGAATAAAAAAATGAGAGAGGCCATTTTATTGCATATCCCCTGATTCTTCCGAAGGAAAGAGGAACTTCCACTTTCAATGATTGCGCCCAGACAACCAAAAGAAAAATTCCAATTGTTGCGATTATTGCAGCAGCTGCAGAAAGCAATTCTATAGGATATCTATTGATTATAGACTGTATCAAGACTAAAACTTTTCCAGAACAAGGAATTGCCTTAAAATCCAAAAGGCAGTTTCTTCCCTGCTGATCTATAAACTGGAACGCGCTTGTTATAATTCTCCAGGAAACTCCTGCAGCGATAAATAAGCTGACTCCTGAGCCAAATCCCCATTTTTGTGTCAGCTCATCCATGTAAAATATAGCAACACCTCCAAGAACCAGCTGCAGAACCAGAAGATATTCAAGCCCTGGAACAGCCTGAAGCCCCTGCAGAAAAACAAAAACTACAGCTTCAAATATTATGAAAAAGAGAACCAGAAGTTTTTGAATTCCCTGAAAGAATTTTCTTCCTTCATCTGTTGTGGTGTCTATATTTATTATTTCAGCACCTTTCAGAAGCTGAAGAATAATAGACGCGGTAACAATTGGGCCTATACCTAATGAGATTATGCTTCCAAAATCTGTTCCAAGAATTATTGCAAGATATTCAAATCTTGAAAGAGCATTTTCAGAAAGACCAAAAAGGGGGATGTTAGCAAGAACAAAAAAAGCGCCAAGAACTATCAAAGTCCATTTTAACTTGACATTAAATCCTAATTTTTTTTCATCAGGTTTCCTAATTTCAGGAATAAACCCGAAGATTTTTCTGAAATCTGCCATTTTTTATTTTAATTAACTGCTGATTTGCAGCACCTTTTTTTTAATTAAGCACTTTCTTTATTTTTTACTTTGTTTTTGGATAATATTATTTCTCCGCCGGCTTTTTTGACTTTCTCAGATGCAGATGCGGAAGCTTCTTTTGCTTTTATAATTAACTTATTCTTAAGAGAATATTCTTTTGATGAGTCAAGAATTTTGTAATCCTGCAGATTTATTTCAATTCCTTTTTCTGTTTTTTTTGCAATGCCTTTTTTGATAAAACCCTCAATATTCAGCTCTATTTTTTCAAGATTTATCCTTGCTCTTTTATCTCTTTCTGTTCCCTTGCTGGTGATTCCCTGCTTTCCGAAATAGCCATGACCATAGAGTTTGTTTATGAGTGTTTTTTTCTGGTCAGCTCTTTTTCCTGTTCCAGCCATGCCTTTTCCTCCGCGATGCCCGGATTTTTTGTGCTTTTTTCTTGCTCCCCATCCATGGGTTCCTGCACCTTTTCCGTGCATTCGCGATGCTTTTTTCCTTTTTTTTGTTTTTCTTAACGACATTTTATAGCATCCTTCCCACTAACTCATTTATTTTTTCACCGTTATTGCCTAAAACTCCTTTAGGAAAATGAATCTTGCTGTCTATTCCGCCTCTTGGGGGATGCAGCCGGAAAAAAGGTTTGAGATTAAGCTCTTCGTATTTCTTTCCTTTTTCCAGATCTTCTATAATCTTTTTTGAATCTGTTCTCTTTTTTTTGTCTATTCTTTTTCCCCTTGCATTTATCAGCCTTTCAAAAGTGTCATGATTTATATTCCCAAAAGCGATAAAATCTTTTATTTTTTTTATCATTCCCAACTGCTCTTTGTTTGGATTTATGACCACGCAGGAATATTTTCTTCCAAGCCTCAGCCTTTCAAGTGTTTCTTTTACATCTCTGTCAAGTTTAACTTTTCCTGCTATTCTTATTATGCATATCATTTTATTTTTAAATTTGTTTTATTTAAAGCATCAAAGCACGCTTTTATTAGATTAAATGTTGTTCTTCTTCTTCCGAAGGTTTTGCTGTAGACATCTTTTACTCCTGCGAGCTTAAGAATTTTTTTTAGTTCATTTGCAACAACAAGACCTGTTCCCTGCGGCGCAGGTATGAGAATAACCCTTACACTTCCTGCTTTTCCTGTAACTTTAAACGGAAGAGTATGCTTCTCATTGCATGAGCAGTCAAAGCTGGAGCACCCTCTTGTGATTCTGATAATATTCAGCTTCGCCTTTCTTATTGCTTTATCTCTTGCAGGAAGAGTTTCTTTGGCTTTTCCGTCTCCTACTCCAATGTGCCCGTTTTCATCTCCTGCAATTGCCATTGTAGAAAATGTCGGAACATTTCCTTCCTGTGTTTTTTTCTGAGTTTGTCTCCAGGCTCGTCTCTTTCCTCCGCCGAATTTTCCTTTAGCCTGTCCTATGGAAATTAAATCCGTCTTGAGATTCAAAAGCTTGTCCACTATCTGCTCTTCAAGAATTTTTCTTTTGGAGTCTAGAATTTCATCAAGATTTGTTATTTTGTCATTTTTTACTTCTCTTCCAAGCTTTGTTTTAGGCTCCCATTCAGAAATTATTTCTTCCCTGCTTTTGCCTTCAAATCTTCTTCTTCCCCAGGCGGTAACGGCTATTTTCTCCTTAATTTCAGGAATTATAGCTTCAAGCAGCGCCCCTTTGGAAGGTATTTCTTCTATTAATTTTTCAGTTATTTCCTCTGTTTTTTCAGCCATTTTTTCAGCTTCTACTTCGTCCAGTGTTTTATGAGCTTCTGATGTTTTCTTCACATCTTCAAAATCTGATTTCTTTTGTTTTTTATTCATTTTTTTCTATTTTTGATTTAACTTTTTCAAGGACAAATGAAAAATCATGTTTAAGGTCTTTTCCTTTGATTCTTCCTTCTCCTGGAAAAAATTCTTCTTTGCATTGTATTTTAACTCCTGCATCGATTAGTCCTTTGATAAATGAAAAAATCCTGCTTTTTCTGACATTTCTTATCATTCCGATGTCTAAAACAGGAGTTTCCATCTTTTTTTCATTTATTCTCTTTCCGAAAAGAAATCCTGTTAAATAAGAGGCAGGAATCGATTTGAGGCTGCCTGTTCTGTCTTCCGGCCACCCGTATTTTAGCAGTATTTTTGAAGTAATCTCCATCAGAACTTTATCTTTTGCGCCTTCGCTGATTACGTACTCCGCAAGGACATACCTGTTTGTTTTTCTGAAAACCACTCTTGGAACCCCCCCTTTTAGCAGTTTTATTCTAATATTATAATCTGTCTTGTTTTCTTTTCTTCTGCGCCTTAGTGTTTTCATTTGATATACTTCCCCCCATAGCGAATGATTGGAAATTTACTATTTACTTTCATTTTTTAATTTCCTCTAAATATTCTTTAATATGGGATTTGCTTCTGAAATACTTATTTCTTATTTTATTCCTCATTTCTTTAAGTGATTCTTTTGGAAATTTTTCCTCTGCTTCAGAGCTTTTCAAATAAGCCCTTAATTTTCTTGTGAGAATAATATATTCTCTCTTTCTTTTTCTGGCTTTTTTGCGTATATTTCCTATGCTGCGGCTTTTTCTTTTCTCAATTGTTTTTCTTCCTTTTCTTTCTTTTATTATAATTGCTCCGCTTTTTTGAAGATCCCTGATATCTTGTTTTGTGATGGCATCTTTTATCTCTTCAAGCCTCGATTCCAGGAATACAATTCTGTCTTCTCCGACATTAAATGTTTTCTTTGTCAGTTTCTTTTTTTTACTTAGGTTCATTTTTCTTGAAAAATTTCTTTGTATTTATATTCTGAAAATTTATCTTTTTCTCCATGGCTTTTTTTAATATTTCAATTTTCTTTTTTTTGCCGATTTTTCCCAAGATAACTATCTGTTCTTTCTTTATATCTTCAAGATCTTTCACATTGTATATTGTAAAAATGTTTTTTCTCTCTTTTTTCCTTCCGTAACCTATACTTACTATAGGGGGTCTTCCTTTTCTGCATTCACGCATCTTGTTGTCTCTTCCCTTGGGCTTTCTCCAAACCTGCTTTCTTTTTTTTCTTTTCCCAATCCTGAGATGAAATCCGATATTTCTTCTTAAAAATTTCATATTTCTTTACCTGCCTTTTTAGTCATGAAAATTCCATCTTGGAAAATTCTTCTGTCCCTTGCTCTTATTCTCGTTGCTGTTTCAAGCCTTGCAGCAGCCTGCCCGGCAAGCTCTCGGTCTATTGATTTGATTTTTATGAGGTTTCCGTTGATATCTATTTCAACATTCTTTGGAATAACCGTTTTTCTGGGGTTTTTTTCTCCAAGAAAATTTTTAATCAAAACTTCCCTGCCTTTTACTTCAATAGTAATTGGGAAATGACTGAAAACAGCCTTTAGTTCATACTCAAATTTTTTCTGCACGCCTTTGATCATATTTCTTATGTGTGCTGCTATTGTATTCATCATTTTCTTTTCCCTTTTTGTGGCATTTTTTATTCCAATACTTATTTTATTTCCTTCTTTTGTCATTTTTAAGGGACCGAGTATAAATCTTCTTGAGTTTTCTCCCTCAGATCCTTTTATTCTTAGCAAAGCTCCTTCTATTTCAGCTTCTGTTCCTTCAGGAATTTCTATTTTTTTGTAAAGTTCTTTTTTCATTTTTAGTAAAAGTATGCCAGAAGAGATCCTCCAATCCCCTTTTCTAAAGCTTCTTCATGAGTTATAAGTCCCTTATTAGTTGAAATTATAATTGTTCCAATATCCCTTGCAGGCAAAAATCTTCTTCTATATCTTTCAATCTGGTCCTTTTTTACAGTAAATCTCGGCTTAATAGCCCGGCATTCAAACATTTTCTCTATTTCAATCTCGACAGCTTTATTTTTTGAATCAATTTTATACTTTCTTATTGCTCCTTTTTGTTTCATTATTTTTAATATCTCTATGAGCAACCCTGAAATTCTTTTTATTTCAAGAGTTTCCTTTCTGGCTTTTACAGCATTCCTCATCATATTCAGCGCGTCTGCAACAATATCCTGTGACATTTTAACTGTATTTTTGGAAGCCGATTTCTTCAGCTACTTCTCTGAAGCAGTGTCGGCATAAATTTAATCCGTATGATTTTATATGTGCTCCGAATCTCCCGCACCTTTCGCATTTCTTTGAGGCAATTCCTATTTTTCTTTTTTTAGGCTCGTTATGCTTTAGGAATTTCTGTTTTTTCTCTGGCTTGCCTTCAAGTTGCTTCAAAATTTTTCTCCAGTCACTTGCTGTCATTTGATATACTTCCCCCTATAGCAAATGATCGAAAATTTCCTATTTGTTTTCATTTTAAATGAAATTCGTTTTGAATTTATCCTCCATAAATTTTATTATTTCTTCTTTGCTGATTTCGTTTCTTTTTGGTATTTTTCCTTCTTTTATCTTTCTCAATCTTACTCTTTTTCCAGACCTTTTGAAGACAACAGTTACATCAAGCCCGCGAATTCCTATATCTCTCTGATATTCTGTTCCTGGAATTTCAATATATTCTTTGACTCCGAATGAAAAGTTATTAGGGCTTATTTGGCTTTTTCTTAGTGTGTTGTCTCTGGTTGCAAGCATTTTTTTTAAAGTATCGTCCATATTTTTTCTTAAAGTCACAACAGCCCCGACTTCAAGCCTTGGTCTTACTCCAAGAGCAGGAATCCTTTTTCTTGATTCCATCTTTGCTGGTTTTCTTCCTGTCAGCATTTTTAGGAGCTTGAATCCTTTCTCCAGATTATCGCCGGTTCCGCCTATGCTCAGGACAACCTTCTCTATGCTTATTTCTTTCATTTTGTTCATTTTATTCTATAACAATTATTTGTTTAATTAAGACATTTATTTTTTCCCTGCCTTTTGTTTCCAGTTCAACAACCTTTTTCTTATTATCAACAGAAGTTATAATGCCTCTTTTTCCAGAGTGTTTTCCTGCAAAAACAACAGCTTTTGAATTTTCTTTAAGCGGAAGGCATTTTTCTGCTTTCTTTTCCTTGAAATTAATCAAAACAGAATCGTTGACATCGCATTTTATATCTGAAAGAATATTTCTTCCGTCCTGAAGATTCAACTGCACTTTTTTTTCCTTCAGTGTTTTTTTATCCGCAATTTTTACAGCTTTTTTATTCAGCTCACTCTCGCTTATTTCTTTTAGTTCAAATTTTCCATTTTCAGAAAGGTCTAACCTGTAATTTTTCTTTGCGGGAATTAATGAAAGAGTATCAAATAGAAGAACAGAGTTTTTCTCATCTCTTGGAATCTTGTTATTCAGAAGAATTTGCTTAAGGAAAATAACTCTCCTTGCTTCTTTTCTATTTTGTACTATTTTAAGAAGATCTCTTAAAACAACAAGCAGTGGAACTCCAAAGTTTAAATCAGAGCTTGGCCTTACTACATATTTTGTGCCTTTTCTGTAAACAGGCCAACTTTTTGGAACTTCTTGTCTTTTAAGGTGCATTTTTGTTTTCTCCTTTTTCAGTTTTCTTTATTGAATTTGCCAGAGATTCTGTCCTTTTTCTATCTTCTAAGTTTAATTCAGTTATCTGCAGAGCAGATGGATTGAATTTTATATTTGTCTTTGAGCCATCTTGTTTCTTCATCTGGATTCCTTCTATCTCAACCTTTATTTTTTTCATATTAACCAGCAGTATTTTTCCAGTTTTTTTCCTGAATTTTCCTCTCATGATTTTAACATTGTCTCCTTTTCTTAGTGGAAAATTTCTTTTTCCGTATTTTTTTCTTAATTCTTTTGACAGATTTGCGCTCATAAACTTTCTCTTTAAATGCAGACTTGCGTTTGCTGAATATTTCCTCTGTTTATTCGGTTTTCTGCTTGATTTCCAGTATGTGCTGAATTTTTTCATTTTTGTTTTTAGTGGACTATTGCAGCTATTTTTGCAACAGACGGCCATCGCTCCATTACCTCCCTTGCAACAGGCCCTTTAATCTGAGTTCCTTGAGGATTGCCTTTTTCATCTTTAAGTATGGCTACTGCATTGTCTTCAAAAGCGATTCTTTCTCCATTTAATCTTCGATAAGATTTTTTTTGTCTGACTATTACTGCATCAAAAACTTTTCCCCTCATGTCAGGAAGCCCTTTTCTGACGCTGACTTTTACCATGTCTGCAACTCTTGCATTTCCCTGTTTTCCTTTTTTTCCTTTTCCTCTTTTTACAGACACAAGCCTGACCAGCTTTGCTCCGCTATTGTCTGCAGCCACAAGTATAGCTCCGAGATTTAATCCAGGTGTTATTTTTGCAGAGATGGCCTTCATTTTAATTTTTCCTCCACTTTTACTTGTTCCTCCTTGGATTTAACTTTGCTGATTATAACAAAGTGAATTATCTTGCTCAATGGCCTGCATTCCTGAATTCTTATCAAATCCCCAACATTTATTTCTTTTTCCATGCAAATTGGCAGTCTTGCATGAAGTTTTGTTTTTGATTTAGCATATCTTTCATATTTTCTTACTCTGACCATTCTTTCAAATTCTATAGTTATCCTGCTGGGAAATTTTTTGATTACTTTTCCTTCAAAGATTCTTCCCCGTGCTTTTAAATTTCCGTGAAAAGGGCAGTCGATATCTTTGATTCTTGCTTCAGCTGGTTCTTTTTCTTCTTTTTTTTCCGTGTTTTTTTCTTTTTTCTTCATTTTTAGTCCTCTATGAATTCAGCGTCGAATCCAAGTTTGATAAGTATTTCCTTTATTTTTTTTCTGTGATCTCCCTGAAGTTCTATAATGTTTTCTTTGCATGTTCCTCCGCAGGCAAGCCCGTTTTTCAGGGATTTTGTGATTTTTTTTATGTCAATTCCGCTTTCAAATCCTGTTACAAGCGTGACTATTTTTCCGTATCTTTTTTTGTCAGTTGAGACTCTTATTCTCTGCGCGCTTTTTACAATCTGTTCGCATACGCATGCCTGCTTAGGCAAACCGCATTTTGGGCATATTTCCATTAGAAAAACCTCCTGATTTTTATTTTGAAAAATTTATTTTTCATTTTTATTTGTTAAGTGTAATTATCCTGGCTATAAGCCTTTTAATTTCTTTGACTTTTGAATTTCCGGTTTTTGAAGCATTGACTCTTGCTTTCAGAAGCTCCATTTTTAGTTCTTCCATTTTCTTGTTTTTTTCATCTTTAGTCATTTTATTTATTTCGCTTGCTTTTAATTTCATTTGCTATTTTTTCTTCTTGGGTTTTTTTTAATTTCTTTTTCAGGTTTTATTTCTGAATTTTCCCTTAGTTTTTTCAAAAGTGCCTCGTTAATGACAATTTTATCAGTAAGAATTGCATCAGGAGATAAAATGCTCATTTTAACCCCCACTGTTCCTGGTTTTGTCTGTGCAACAGCTTTTGCTCTGTCGACAACTTTTGCGCTATTGCCTGTTTTTATCATATATCCTTGTGCAAACCTCCAGGTTTTTGCTCTTGCACCAGGAAGTTTTCCGCTAAGCCTTATTTCAACCCCCAATGCGCCAGCACCCATTATTCTCTGCAAAGCTCTGTAAGCAATTACTTTGAATTTTAAAGGTCCGAATCTTTCTATGCTTAATGCAATGTCATCTGCCATGAATTGGGCGTCAAATTCAGGATTTCTTATCTCGTCTATTTCTATGTTTGGATTTTCCAGGCCAAATTGAGTTTTTAGAACTCTTGTTAATTCTTTAATTTTTTCTCCACCTTTTCCAATAATCATTCCCGGCTTATTTGTTGCAATTATTATTTTTTCCCCGACAGGAGTGTATTCTATTTTCACTCTGCTTACTTTTCCTTTTCCAAGAGAATCTCTGACATATTCCCTAATAGCAAACTCTTCTTTCTTGAATTTTACAACATTTTTTTCTTCCATTATGCCTTTTTCCCAACAAATTTATTTTCAGCAACTATTCTGATATGGGTTCTTTTTCTTCTTATTCCGTGCCTTCCGAAAGGTCTTGCACCGATATTTGCAAAAGCTTCAATAATTATAGGCTCTTCAATTCCGAAATAATTTGCATTTGAAGAAAGACTTTTCAGCAGGATTACGAATTGTTTTGCAGCTTTCTGGGGAAATCTTCCAGACATCATTTTCCCTTTTCTGTGAGGTATTTCGCCTTTCATTGGAATAGGCTTTTTTATTTTAGCTACCTGCTCTAGCTCAGAAATTGCCTGCGAAATCTTTTTTCTTTTTATAAATCTGCAGATAGCCATAGAATGCTTTGTTGAAACAGGAACATCAAATCCATTGACAATTGCCTTTGTTTTCTTCGGCTTTTCAGCAGGTTTTTTTATTTCTTTTACTTCTGGTTTTGCTTCTTCTTTATTTTCCTCTGCTTTAACTTCTGTGCTTTTTTCAGATTTTTTATTAATAATCGGCTGAACTTTCTGTGTCTTTTGCTGTTTGTTCACAGATTTATGCTGTTTCTGTTCTGGATTGTAATTTTTTTCTGTCATTTGAATCTTTTTTGTTTAATTTTTATTTCTTAGCTTTAAATTTAGATCCTTTTGTAGCACCTATTCCTGATTTTCCGTGCTTGACTCTGCCTCTGGTTATTGCAAATTCCCCTAATCTATGCCCCAGCATTTCTCCGGTTATAATTATAGGAAAAAAGCTTTTTCCGTCGTGGACATTGATTTTCATGCCAACCATTTCGGGAACAATTACCAGATTTCTCTGATGGGTTTTTACAGGTTTGTTCTTGTTTATTTTGTCTTTTGCTCTGCTGACGAAATCTTCTATTTGCTGAAACTGGCGAAGAATGCTTCTTCTCGGATTAGATTTCAGGTGTTTTGAAAATTCACGAACATCTAATTTTTTAAGTTCGTCAAGGGTTTTTCCTCTGTATGTGAATTCTTTTCTCTTTATCTCAGTTATTTCGTTTGTCATTTTATTTCTGTTTTCCTGTTCTTCTTGGCCTTAGCAAGCCAACCCTTGCTCCAGGAGGCGCATTTCTTTTTGCAATCTTGCTTTTAATCCTTTTTCCTCTTCCGCCTCCGAAAGGATGGTCAATTGCATTCATCTTTACTGCAGAAGTTCTGGGCCATAATCTGCTTTTGGATTTCTCCATATAATACTTTTTTCCTGCTTTTAGTATTGGTTTGTCAAATCTTCCTTCTCCGGCAATTACTCCTATTGTTGCTCTGCAATTTAAATTAAACTCTTTCTCTTTTTTTGAAGGCATGAGAATAAATACACCTGCTTCAGATATTCTGGTTACAACCCCTGAATTTCCCCCGCTTCTTATAAAAATTCCTCCGTCGCCAGGTCTTGCTTCTATATTATAAACAGTGGTTTTTACAGGAATATTTTTTAATCTCAGAATATTTCCATGGCTGACCTCTCCATTTTCTAAAACTATTTTTTGTCCTTCACTCATCCCTTTAAAAGCAGGCATGAAAAAAACTCCCTTGTCATATTTTATTTTTGCCAAAGGAGCCGAGTGTCCCATAGAATTTATTATATTCATTACAATTCCTTCTCCAGATATGTTTTGAGGATATTTCGGCCTGATGCTAAAAGCCTGTCTTCTGACTCTGTATCTTGGTCCTCCCCTTCCTCTTGCCTGAACAATTATTCTTTTGGCCATTTTATTTAGATCATTCCTATTTTCGTTGCTATATCAATAGCAGGAAAATTCTTTTTTAATTTGACATAAAAATATTTTTGATTCCCCTTTAATAAAACCCGGACTTTATCGACTTTGACGTCAAACAAAGATTCTACTTCTTTTTTTATTTCTGTCTTGTTGGTTTTCTTATCGGTTCTGAATGTAATAGTATTCTGTGATTCTATCAGCATGACGGCCTTTTCTGTTATAAGGGGTTTTAATTGGATAGTCATTTGAATTTCTCCTGCAAATCCTTTATTGCTGATTCTGTGTAAATTGTTAGCCTTCCAGGACTTCCTTCTGCTAAATCAGAAATCCCTATATTTTCTGTGTTTTTTACAGAAAAGATTTTTGTCTTAATTTTTTCATCTTTTCCTGTTACAATTAAAATTCCTGCGTTGGATTTGTATTTTCTTCCCCTTAATTTCCCTCTTCCGCTTCTGACTTCTTTGTTCTTCAGGGTAATTAAAAAGATTTTATCTCCCAATATCTTTCTTATGCTGCCTAAAAGCTCTTTTGTTTTAAGCTTGATTATTTTTGATTCAACAACAATCGGAAGTTCTTTCAAATCTTTTTCGTCTATTCTTTTATATTTTGAAGAAACTTGTTTTTTGTTGGCCGTGGCACTTAATGCAGAGATTAATGCGATTCTTGCCTCTTTTTTATTTATTTTAGAGGAATTTATCATCGAAATTATTTTAGGGGGGTGAGCTCTTCTTCCGCCCCTTGTTGAAGATATTTCTGCTCCAACCCAATTAAATTGGCTTCCGCTTCTGGACATTATCTTTCTTGGAATTCTTGAAATTCCTCTTCCATAGCCGCTTCTCCATACATGCCTCCTGTGGACAATTTTTCCAGAAGCAGCTGTCTGCCTACCTGCCATAGGATTTGGGGAATAAGGCTGTCTTGTTTTTTTAGCTTCCAGAATTTTTGAAATTAAATCTTCTCTTATAGGCTCTGAAAAAATTCCAGGAATCTCTATGTCTTTCAGTTTTTTTCCGCTTATGTCTAAAATTTGTGTTTTCATCTTCCGAATTTTTCTAAAAGTTCGTTTAATTCCCGATATTTTTCTGAAGTATGGGTTATAAACAGCGCGATTTTACTATCTTTTGGATCATAAACTACATGGTCCTCTTTATAATAAATTCCAGAACCCAAAAAATTTAGTCTCCCCATTGCTCTATCAAGAACAAAACCAGATTCAATTATATCATCGCCGACTCTTCTTATAGTTCTGAATCTTGCTAATCTTCCTTCCTCATAAGTTGCTGTTATAACTGTTTCAATAATTGTTCCTTCCTCCCATTCCCTTCCTCTACTTAAGGGGTCCCCTCTCTCAAGGTGTGCATTTTCATCAATACCCCATACATTTCTGACTGTTGCTTCTATTGTTGATGTTGTCATCTTAGTTCTATAAATTCAAAAGATTTTTTTGAAGTTTTTTTAGTTTCGCGAAGAGGATAAGTGATTAATAACTGCCTTTTTGCAGGTCCTTGCACAGAACCTCTTAAAAGGATATAATCTGTATCAATATTTCCGTAATTTTTTATATTCTTTATTTTTTGGTCTGTATTTCCTATGTGGATTATGCAGCTGTTGTACACAGCTCTTGTGAACATTCCAAGCTGTCCAGCCATAGGAGTCATATATGTAACTCTTGCAGGATGCCATGGCGCAAGGCTACCTGGCTTTCTTCTTCCTTTTTCAGATTTGTGCGATTTCAGGGTTATTCCAAATCTTTTGACAGTTCCTGAAAATCCCTGTCCTTTTGTAAGCCCTCTTGCGTCAACAACCTGTTTTTTTTCAAAAATATCAGAAACTTTTATTTCTTTTCCGAGATTTTCTTTCGCAAAATTAAGTTTTTCCTGGATATTTCCTTCAAGCCCTATCTCGCTTAAATCAGGAGTTTTTTTTATTCCTGTTTTTTTGACTTCTGAATAACATATCAAAGAAATGTCGTCGTAATCTTTAACATCTTCTATTTTTTGGGATTTTTTCTTAGGCATTCGAAGCCTGCCTATTAGCTCTTTGCCAAGATTTTCAGCCAAAACTTCTGTTTTTACCAGACCATTTTTATAAAATCTTACAGAAAATATTTTCATAGGGGGGCATTCAAGAATGGTCACAGGAACAATAATGTTTTTCCCTTTTGTCATAGAATTAGCTGTTTCATCTTTGACATATGCAGAAGCCATGCCTGCTTTGTAGCAGATAAATCCTTTGACTCTTTTTTTGGAATTTATAGAACTCCAGTTAACTCTGGGCAGAAATTTACTGGCTCTTTTTCTCGGCCAGAACTGCAGACTTCCCTTTCTCGGTCTTCTTATTGTTGACATTTCTTGACATTTTTGCGGAGAACATTTTATTCTTTAGGCTTTGTTTCTGCAAAGACTATTTACCCTGGATAGAATATCTAAAAATTGAGGCTTTTTAAAGGTTTTTAGAACAGTGGCTTTGTGTATAAAGTATTGATTTATGGTTTAAATTATAATAATCTTTATTAATAATTGGAGTTTTAATCTGGAATGAGTCTTTGTAGAACAGCACACTATCAAACAATGTATCGAGATGTTTTTGTAAGCCCCCTTGATTATGACATTGCTTGTTGTGATGCATTAGTTGCTGAATTGAATAGGCTTGCTGGTAAGCCATTAACTGGAGGGCAAATAGAGTCAATTAGGCGTTTAGAAAAATTAGAAAGTTTAGGGGGATTAGAGAAATTCCAAGATTTGATTTAGGAGAATTTTTAAAAGAATTTAGAGTAGTTCAGAAACAAGCAGTAGTTTAAGCTGCAAATTCAGCTTCTTTTTTATAAGGTTTCTCGTCAATAATAGCTTCCCTGATTATTTTTCCCTTTCTCAGGGATTTTTCCCTTATCACAGCATAATCTTTTTCGTTTTTTAGCTTGTCGGGGATTACTATCTCTTTTATTATAAAAGCATGCTTTATTTCTGCTTTTTTGAAATTTGGATTTTCAAACACAAAGTCTTCTCCTATTTTTTTGTCAGAAGTGACCAGAGTGCAGAAATCAGGCTTTGGCATAGCTTCTGCCTTGCTGCCTGGTTTTCCTGATTTGGGGGATTTTGCCTTTATTTTTAAAGTAAAAGAAGAAGTTGAAAAGCTCAAGGCAAAGAAAGCTTTTGGAAATTTATTCAGCAAAGAAAGAATTTCATCTCCGGCCATATCCTTTTCAATAAGATATCTTTTAACTCCCTGGAACTGCTTTATCTCTTTAAAGTCTAAAACACTCTTTAAATCGCTTGTGGAAACAACAGCACCTGTAATTCTCGCCTTGTTTTTTCCAAGGATTTCTGCAGATTCTCTTACGAGTTCATTGGCAAACTCTGAACTTGTTTTTATAGTATACTTTTTTCCTGTCCTCTTCGCGCCAATCACTGCCCTGTTTCTGAATTCGCCCCTGCTGAATTTCTGAAACTGCAGATGAACTAATTCATCTGTTTTTCCTGAGAATATTTTTCTTATGAAGTTCATGAGAACTTTTATTCACAAACCTTTATAAATTTTAACTACTATTAGTTAATTAATGGTTAAAATAGATGAACTTTATTTTGAGAAGATAATGACTGCAGTAATTTTAATCGCGTTAATAGTGCTGTCTTTTCTTCTTTTGAAGCCTATTTTGCTCGCAATAATATTCGGGGCGCTTCTTGCATTTATTTTTGTGCCTCTTTATAAATGGTTTTACAAAAGAATAAAATCAGCAAACCTTACAGCTTCCCTTATGGTAATTATTCTTTTGCTGATAATTATCATTCCGCTGTGGTTTTTAACACCGATGCTGATAGAGCAGTCTTTCAAGATACTTCAGGCAACCTTGCAGATAGATTTTGTAACACCTTTAAAAAATCTTTTTCCGCAATTCTTTGCATCAGAGCAGTTTTCTACCCAGATTAGTTCTGTTGTTTCTGGTTTTGTTACAAACGCAATGAATTCAATAATGAGCGAATTAACCAATATTCTTCTGAATCTTCCTACAATTTCCATGCAGTTGCTGGTTGTGTTTTTCACATTCTTCTTTGTCTTAAGAGATGGAGACAAAATATCAGATTATGTAAAAAGTTTGCTCCCATTTCCTAAGGAAATTGAAAAAAAGCTTTTTGAATATTCTTCTCAAATAACAAAGTCTGTTATATACGGGCAAGTCCTTATAGGAATACTTCAAGGGTTTATTGCAGGTATAGGATTTTTCATCTTTGGAGTTCCGAATGCCTTATTCCTTACCATTGTCGCGATGTTCATGGGTATTCTTCCTATACTTGGAACACCAGTGGTTTGGGCACCTGTTGCTATTTTTATGTTCTTAGGAGGAAATAATTTTGGAGCATGGGGAGTTATAGTATTTGGTATGATTTCTTCCACTATTGACAACATTTTAAGGCCGATATTTGTAGCTAAAATGACAAAGATACACTCTGGCATTGTTCTTGTATCGATGATTGGCGGTTTGTTGTTCTTCGGTATTTTAGGATTTGTCCTAGGACCATTAATAGTGGCGTACCTTTTGATAGTTCTTGAGTTATACAGAAAAAAGCCTGTTCCTGGTTTGATGATACAGGAATCTTCTGAAAAAGAGACTAAATAAATATAAAAACAGTTTTTTCTTTTTATAATTACCAAAGACAATGTTATTAAAGGTGAAAATAAAAGAGTGGTCTGCAGGAATTCCTGTTGTTATGCTTAGCAAAGGTGCTGCGATGAATCTTGGATTGCAAGCTCAGGAGATGATAATAATTGAAACTATTTCTAAAAATCCCCTGGAGACAACAGCTGTTTTAGATATAGTTGACGGGGAATTGAAAAATGATGAAATAATTCCTTCATCAGAAGTTCTTGCAAAACTTCATCTGAAAAAAAATCAAAAAGTAGATGTGAACATAGCTCCTGTTCCCAAGAGCGTTGAGCTGATTAAGAAAAAACTTGGAAATAAAAGATTGTCTAAATCAGAGATTGACCAGATTATAATAGATATTGTGAAAGATCGCCTTTCTGAGCCAGAGATAGCTCTTTTTGTTGCTGCAATGTACAAAGTCGGAACAAATTCCAGAGAAACAGTTGATATGATAAATGCAATAATAAAAACAGGAAACCGCCTTTCGTTGAAAGATAAATTCATTGTTGACAAGCATTCTGTCGGTGGTGTTGCAGGAAACAGGACAACGCCAATAGTTGTTTCAATCTGCGCTGCAGCAGGCCTGACCTTTCCCAAGACATCTTCACGTGCGATAACAAGTGCTGCGGGAACAGCAGATGTTATGGAGACAATTATGCAGATAGATTTTACAATAAAAGAACTTAAGAAAATTCTGAAAAAAACAAAAGCGTTTATTGTCTGGGGAGGGGGGATGGGAATCGCTCCTGCTGATTCCAAAATAATAAAAGTTGAAAAAGCGCTGAACATAGATCCCAAATCCCAGCTTCTTGCTTCTATAATGTCAAAAAAGTTTGCTGTCGGAAGCAAATATATTCTGATAGATATTCCTTATGGAGAAACAGCTAAAATACAGACAAAAAGAAAAGCAGAAATATTAAAAGGAAAATTTGATGCGCTGGGGGAACATTTTCATAGAACACTAAAGTCTGTAATAACAGATGGAAGCCAGCCTATAGGAAATGGCGTAGGCCCTGCTCTTGAGTTAATGGATATCCTAAAGGTTCTGAATCAAAGAAAGAGCAGCCCAAAGGATTTGGAAAAAAAATCTCTTTTTCTTGCAGGGAATCTTCTTGAAATGACCGGCAAGGCAAAAAAAGGAGAAGGTATTCAAATGGCTGAAAAAATTTTATACTCTGGAAAGGCATTTAAAAAATTCAAGCAGATTGTAAAAGCCCAGCACGGAAATCTGAACAAAATAAAATATGCAAAGCTGAAAAGAGACATATTTGCAGACAGAGGAGGAAAAATTAAAGTCATAGATAACAAAAAAATAAACAATCTTGCGAGAGTTGCTGGCTCGCCTGTTGATAAATCAGCAGGTGTTTATCTTTATTATCATGTGGATGATGTTGTGAAAAAAGGAGACAAAATTTTGACAATTTATTCTGAGACAAAGCCCAGAATGAAAGAAGCGGTTAAGTTCTTCAGAGAGAATGCGCCCATAATCATAAAATAATGCTTAAAAGCCAGTTTTAATATGAATAACAGCCGTTAATATAACAATGAACTTTATCTTAAAATATTCTCCTTAATTGCCATAACTTTATTTAGATAATCTAACTATTTTTTATTGCATTTATCAGTTACAATCCCTTTTGCTAATATTGCTTCTATTATTTCAATTTAATCTTAGTATGAAGGGGTTATTATATTTGAATATAAAATTAATTATTTTTCTACAGTCTTTTATAACAATTATATTTTTAAACTTCGAAATATACTCTCTTTTATGCGCGAAGCAGAATACAAAAGAAAAATTGTCGAGTATCTGAAGGGAAATCTGAAAAAAGGATATACATTAGAATCCCTAAAATGGGCATTGGTAGATCAGGGATATTCAAGAACACTTATTGATCTTGCAATAAAAGAAGCTAACTTAGAGCTTTCCAGAGAAGTTCCTGTTCTTAGAGAAAAACCAGTGATAACTCACGAAGTTGTGGCAGATGAGGAATTTGGCGAGGTCAAAAAGCCCTGGTGGAAAAGACTTTTTGGAATGGATTAAAAATAATATTTCTAGGACTTTAAAGAAAATACACGCCTCCGCCAGGAATCGAACCTGGAAGCCCGTGAGGGCCCGGTTCTCTTGTTTGACAAAACCTTGACGAACAAGTGTAAGGCTTGCCCTTACTCAAGACCGGTGCAATACCATTATGCGACAGAGGCTTAAATTAAAGATTCTTCAACGAGTTTTAAAACTTACTATTACCTTTGAAGCCTGTAGAGGGATTTGAACCCACGACCTGCTGATTACGAATCAGCTGCTCTACCGCTGAGCTATACAGGCTATGCTGATAAAATAGGTTACAGCTATAAAAATTTATTGTTAAAATAAATCTTTTTAATTAGATGTATTAAAATAGTCGTAGTTTAAATTTAGCAGGATATCAAAAATAGTTTTTATCTTAAAACTGATTTTCAATTTTCATAATAGAAATCTACTGCTGGCTAGAAAAAGCTCTTTGAATTGGTAAAAAATAAATAATTATCCAAAGAGCGCACTAAGACCTTCTGCAGCAGCAGCTTTAGGTTCTTCTTTTGGTTTTTCTTCTTTCTTTTCTTCCTTATGGGTGCTTCCGGCAGCAGGAGCTGCAGCAACTAGACTTGCATTTTCAAGTTCTTTTGCTATGTCTACTCCTTTAAGGCTTGCAACAAGGGACTTAATCTTTGACTCATCTGGTTCTATGCCAGAGGCAGCCACGACTTTCTTGAGATTTGCGTCGTTGATTTCTTTCCCAAGTTTGTGCAGCAAGAGGCCCGCATATATGTATTCCATTTTATTTCTCCGTATTTAATTGGGGAATTTTATGATTGTCTATTAATGTAGCAATTACTTTAACACCGCCGTAATTAGTAGAAACTATAATTCCATTATAGCATCTTTGAGCTAAATAAGATTCTGTTAATCCTAAATCTAAAAATTCATCCTGTGTCATTAATCTTGGTCTACTCATTTTTGCAGTTCTCCTTCTTTTTTAATTAAACTATTCATTGCTATTTCCTGTCTTCCTGCTTTTCCTATTAAAAATCTTATTGTATCACCAGAAGCATATCCTATTTCAACAGCAAAAGGAATTGCTTTTGAGAAAGCCTTCTTTAATTCTTCAAGAGTTTTTTCCTTGTCTATTTTAATTTCACGATAAATTTTTCTTTCAGCCAGGTCAAATGCAGCTATGGGTATGAACCCAATTGAGAAGGGTTTTATCCCAAGCTTGTTCATCATTTCTGCAGCAGCAGAAGATATTTTCTCTCCTTGTTTGGCGATTATCTTTGGTTCTTTTATTGTTATTTTTCCTTTTTCTATCTGAATTTTAATTCCCAATGCACCGAGCTCGCTTATCGCAGGACCTGGAATAAGATCTGTAGGACCTTCTGGAATTTCGATGTCAGCAGGAGCTTCCTGCCCTGTTTTTGCCTTTGCAGGGCTTTTCTTGCTTACTAATTCTGCAGCAAGCTCAAAAGAATCTATATCTGAGAAAAGAATAGCTGTGCTATCTTTTATCTGGCTTTTGAGATTTTTTAATTCCTCCATGCCCGAATTATCAAGCGCCCTGAAGATTATGCTTTTCTTTGGAAATTTTACAACAGCTTTTCCCCTGAGTTTTTTAGAGATTTCCTGATACTGTGAAGAAGGAATTCCTTTTATTGAAGCTAAAAGTATTGTTTTTTTGCTTTTTATCAAATCTGTAAGCTCTGAAACAACAGCTTTTTTCTTTTCAGATACATGTGGTGTTTTATTTTCAGATTTGCCTATTTTTTTAGTAGTCATTTTAATCTTATTTTCTGCGGTTTAGTCATTGTGAATTTGAGCTCAAGATTTTTGATATTCTCTTTTCCTTTTGGAAGTTCTTTCATTACAGCATTGTAAACAGCAATGGTGTTTTCAATTATTTCCTCATTCTTCATGCTCTGCTTTCCTATAGCAAGCTTGACGCTTCCTTCTTTTATCCTGATTTTTAAGCTATTTTCTATTTTCTTTTTTATGTCCTCTATATTTTTGTCATTTACATCCATTAAAATTCCCAGCTGAGGAGAAGGCATTTTTCCAGCAGGACCAAGAACCTTACCAAAAACACTTGCAACTTTTGGCATAACACTTGCCTGGGCAATGAAAAAATCAAATTTCTTCACAAGCTTTTTCAGGGCTTTTTTGTCAGAATAATTTTTGAAATCATTTGGCGTGATTGTTTCAATTGATTTATGCTTTGTTTCAAGAAATGCGCAGATTTTTTTGTCTTTTATCCTGAAAGGAATGTTCACAAAAATGCTCAACTGATTTTTTTTAGGGTCAAATTTCTGAAGATTTATAATTAAGTCCGTTGTCTGGTCAAATTTTCTTTCTTCTGTTTTTCTCAATTCTACCAGCGCGTTTTCTAAATCCTTTTGCAGTTCGTTTTGCTCCATTTCTAATCTATGCCTCCCATATTATGCGCCGCGCCATAGAATATATGCGCCAACGATATGGTTCAATCGGCGAAATTGAAAGATAAAAGCTGTTTATAAATCTTATCACAATAATTCTTATAAAGGGATTCTATATATTAAGAAAATGGTTACCTCTTATTATCATATAAAACCAAAGAAAACACCAGATGTTAATGGAATTGTTATTAGATTAGATAGGGGAAAATTAGAAACTTTTGCCGGAACATCTAACCCATCTAAATATGGCTGCTCAGTAGATGTACAAGGAAATTTAGTTGTTGATGAGAGATATTCATTTTCGCAAATAGATGAAAAAGAAGCATTAAACCGTAGAGAAAATTATGAAAATTGGATATTGTTTCAGGGATGGGTTGCTCCGGATGTGGGAGATCCAAAAGGAATATTTGCTATAACCCCCGGTCTTGAATCTTTAGCACATTAAAATGGAACTCGTTGCACTTCTCTCCACAGGAAAAGGAACCTGGGCTCAGGTTTCTGGCCTGATAAAATACGGCGAATGGGACAATATAATAATTCTCGGAAATGATTTTGCGCAGAAATTTACGTCTGAAAAAAAGTTTGAGTTTATCAAAATTGATTTAGACAAAAAACTTGTTGAGCTAAGGGATGAATTTAAGGAAAAGCTTAAGGGAAAAATAAGAGGAACAGAAGTTGCCTTGAGCATAGCTTCTGGCGAAGGAAAAGAGCACATGGCCCTCATATCGGCTCTTATCAATTTGCCTGTCGGCATAAGATTTGCAGCCCTCACGAAAGAGGGAGTTGTAGATTTGTAAAATGTTCGTCGGAGTAGATCCACCCGCAGATATATTGTATACAAG
>JAPLXX010000009.1 GCA_026395855.1 Candidatus Pacearchaeota archaeon
AATTCTACTCAATCAAATCCCTGACAAGCTTGGCCATAACATCTAAAAATTCCTCTGCACGCTCCTGCCAGGCGTCTATTTCAATGCCTTTAAGCTCGTGAATTTCTCCGTGGGATATTTTTTTATGAAGCATGAGCAAATCCCTGTACCAAACTACATATTTCATATTTAATTTTCCAGAATCAACAAAAGTCACTTTCAAGTCAACAGCAACATGCTCTGGAGAAGCTGGCTGAACATCTGCAGCTATCAGGGCGGCATGAGCAGAATCTACCATCGCCCAATATAATCCTTCTATGCAGTTTAATTCAGAAATTTTGCTTCTTGCAATATGCATCGGAGCTCTCTGCAATGCGCTGTAAATTGCTTCTGGTGTTGATCTTATTTTTCCCTTGAGAAGAAGGCTTTTTAGCGGATTGAAAAATCCTGCCAAATCAATCATTTCTTCCCCATATCTCAAAATATTAAGGACAACAGGGTCTCCTCTCATCAAATCTTCCCACCATGTGCTTAGCTTTACAGTGTTTATATGGAGACTCTGCCGGTATGGATTTAATTTAATCATTTTTTCAAGCTCTTCCCTATACCATGCAATAAGCTCCTGGTCCCAGTTAATGCTTACATCATCAATAATTAGTATTATATCAATATCAGAGCCAGAAACAGTTGTCTGTTTTGCAGCTGAACCGAAAAGAATAATTGATTTTACAATCTTGTCAAATCTTTTGTAAGCTTTTGTTGCAAAATCCATTGCTATGTCACTTTCTTTTTTCAATTGCAGTGTCGGCATGTTTTTTTGGACTTTGTTTTTAGCTTTAGCTTCTGTTTTTTTCTTTGACATGTTAGTCTGATTTTGTCTGCCCCGCAGAATTTAATTTAATATTTTTAATATGAAAATCTAATTTATCAGATATTAGTGCATTATTACACACATCCACTTTTTTATTTGACATATTTTTCTTAGCTATCTTTAATCTCTTCTTTTTATATACTACAAAATATATTATCCAATATAGTTTTTAAATTTACTTAATCATTCCATTCCCCGTCCTGACATCCTGCTTCCCTGAGCTCCCTGAGCTTGCCCGCCAAGCTCTGCAGGAAGGCGTGAAAAACCTGCGCCGAAAGTTTCATAATTTATCTGCGGAAGCATCTGCCCATAGCCTCCGAAATATCCCTGATAAAGCCCTGACGCCTGATTCCAGTAAGGAGCCATCTTCATTCCGTAAATAGGAGAGCCGACAGCTTCGAGAGTTTCCTGAAATGGCTGAGTTTTGAAGTGCTGCCACCAATGCCCTGCTTCTATAATCTTTTTTGCATCATAGCCTTTTTGCCCCAGTTTTTCCATTATTTCTTTGAGAGGAACATTTCCCATTCCCATAGGAAGTTCTGTATGTTCAAAACCAAAATTATCAGAAAGATGAACATGCTTCAGCAACGGAGCAACATGCTCTGCCTCTTTTATTATATCTTTTTCAGTATATCCGTATTTTCTGAGCATGTTTATATGCCCGAAATCCCAGGTTGCTCCGATTAATTTGTCAGCCTGCGCTCTGGCTTCACTTTCAGAAAGCCCGCCTTCTTCTGTTGCTTTTTTTATGAACTGCGCTTTCGATTTTTCAACTACATCTTTTATTCCTTCTCCTGTGCTTAATG
>JAPLXX010000037.1 GCA_026395855.1 Candidatus Pacearchaeota archaeon
AAATTTATTGTTTTGCGTGATTCTTCAGAAATAATTCAATGTGTTCTGAAAAAAGACAAATTCAAAAAGCAATGGAATGAAATTGATAAATTAAAGATAGAAGCTTCTTTGGAAATTGAAGGTGCAATAAAAGAAGATAAAAGAGCTCCGACAGGCTATGAAATAGAAGCTGATAAAATAAATATTATAAGTCCTAGCGATAATTTTCCAATTAACAAAGATTTGAATGAAGAACTTTTAGGAGACAGGAGGCATTTATGGCTGAGAAGCAGAAAAATGACCTCTATACTAAAAATAAGAGACACTGTTCTTTCAGCTATGAGAGAGCACTGGAGAAAAAAAGGATTTTACGAATATCATTCTCCAATATTAACAGGAATGCAGGCAGAAGGCGGAAGCACTTTGTTCAAAGTTGATTATTTTGGAAAGCCAATGTTCTTGAGCCAGACATGGCAGTTGCATGCAGAACCTGCAATTTTTGCTTTAGAAAAAATATTCACTATCCAACCTGCTTTCAGAGCTGAGAAATCAAAAACAAGCAGGCATATAACAGAACTCTGGATGGCTGAAATGGAAGTTGCATGGGAAAATTTCGATTATATCCAGGATGATGCAGAAGAATTAATCAAGCATATTGTTGAAAAAGTTCTGAAAGAAAGAAAAGCAGAACTTGAAATTATTGGAAGAGACTGGAAAAAATTAGAGGCAACAATAAAGAAAAAATTTCCTAGAATAACTTATGATGAAGCTTTGAAGCTTTTGAAAGAGAAAAAGAAAATAAGTATTCAATGGGGAAAAGATTTGAGAACTATTGAAGAAGATAGGCTTTCTGAAATATATGATACTCCTATTATTGTAAGAAATTATCCAAAGATTGTAAAGGCATTTTACATGAAAGAAGCTCCTGGCTCAAAAAAACCTAAAGAAACTGTTCTTGGATTTGACATGATTGCACCAGAAGGTTATGGCGAGCTTGTCGGAGGAAGCCAAAGAGAAGAAGATATTAAGAAATTAATAGCAAATTTAAAAGCGCAGGGTGAAAATCCAGATAAATATGAATTTTATTTTGATACTCGGCGTTATGGAAGTGTTCCTCATGGAGGTTATGGGATGGGTGTTGAGCGTGTTATCTCCTGGATTTGTGGTCTGGAAACAATAAAAGATGCAATTGCTTTTCCAAGAACAATGACAAGGTTTAGTCCTTAATCATAAAATGAAAATTCTGGCTATTGGTGATTTTCACGGGAAATTTTCGGAAACATTAAAGAAAGAAGCAAAGAATGCAGATTTAATTCTATGTACTGGAGACTTTGGAGGTAGTGATAGATTTCTTAAAGTTATCTTTAAATATTTTGGAGAAAAATGGTGGGAAATTGTCGGGATAAAAAAGGCAAAACAATACATATTTGAGGATTACAATTCCGGGAAAAAAATGATTAATGAGCTTGATTCTCTTGGCAAACCTGTCTATACTATAATGGGAAATTGGGATTTTAATTCTAAATCTAATTTTGAAAGAATAGCTAAATTAAATTTAAAAAAATATCAGGAGATAATCAGGAAAACTAAAAATATCAAATATTGGGCAAGAGGAATAAAGAATGTTAATGGATTGAATATTCTTGCTTTTGGAGGTATGGTAACTGCCAAGGCATATTTAGAGAAGGGAAATCGTAAAGAAAAAGTTAGAAAGAAATTTATAAGAAAGAACAGGAAAGAAGTGAAGCAGATAATGAGTTATGGCGATAAAAATATAGACATCCTTTTTGCACATTATCCTCCCTATAATTTTTTTGATATTGTTAGATTTAAAGGGCATAATCCTATGAACGGGAAGCATGTCGGATTTGAAGGATACACCAAATATATTAAAAAATATCAGCCTAAACTTTTTATTTGCGGGCATATGCATGAATATCAAGGAATTAAAAGATTGGGAAAGACAAAAATAATTGCAACAGGGGCTGCTCATGAAGGAAAAGCTGCAATTATTGAATTTGATAAAGGAAAAGTGAAGAAAATTAAATTTATCAAATAATTTAGCATACAAAACTCTTAAAAACTCTGGCTTTTTTCTTTTTTGATGAAGTTTGTGATTGCATCTGGTCCTGTTATCATAGAAAACGGCAAATTGCTTGTGAACAAAGATGACAAGGATGATTTCTACAAAATTCCTGGCGGAAGAGTTGAAGAAGGGGAATCTCTTGAAGAAACTTGTATAAGAGAAACTAAAGAAGAAATTAATGCAGACATAAAAATCATAAAACCACTTAATCCGATGATTATCTACAAAAATCCCCAGACAAAAGAAGAAATGACAATTATCCTTATGCATTATTCAGCAGAACTTCTGAATAAAAATGAGCTTAAGCCAATTCCTCCGATTAAAGAAGTTAAATGGCTGGATATAAATGAGATAAAAGAGGGAAAGCATTTCATAGCGCCAAATATAAATTTTCTTATTGAAAAAAGAGATATAAAATGAAGATAAACGGAATAGAACTTAAATGGCTAGGACATTCTGGATTCTTAATAAAAAATTCAAAAGTTATTTACATAGACCCTTACAACATCAAAGACGGCTTAGAAAAAGCTGATTTAATTCTTATAACGCACAGCCATTATGACCACTGCAGTTTTGCAGACTTGGATAAAATAGCCCAGGAAGGAACAAAAATAATTGCGCCTGCAGATTGCCAAAGCACTATAACTAAATTCAAAATTCCTGTTAAAATAGAGCTGATAGAGCCTGGGCAAGAGCTGGATTTAAATGAGATTAAGATATCTGCAGTGGCTTCTTATAATATTGACAAGCATTTTCATCCAAAAAGCGAGCCATGGTTAGGCTATGTGATAAAAATGAATGACGTAATAATTTATCATTCAGGAGACACTGACTTAATCCCTGAAATGCAAAAACTTACAGGATATAAACAGCAGGGAAAAGAATTTATCGCTTTGCTTCCTGTTGGAGGAAGATTCACAATGAATGCAGAAGAAGCTGCAGAAGCAGCAGACATAATAAAGCCGACACTTGCTATTCCAATGCATTGGGGAACTGTGGTCGGAACAGAAGAAGACGCAAAAGAATTTGTTGAGTTGTGCAAAGAGAAAGGAATAAGGGCGGAGATTTTGGAGAA
>JAPLXX010000020.1 GCA_026395855.1 Candidatus Pacearchaeota archaeon
CTCCAAACATCTTTTCTATGGTTGGCCCTCTCTTGTATAAAACACCCGAATATACCAAAACTCTTCTTTCAATAGGGTCTAATTCTTTCCAGAAATCCAAATATAATTCAATGTCTTCTTTTGTTGAATCAGCTAACCAGTCTGGATGAACAATCATCTTTTATTGCCAGCTTTTTCATTTATAATCTTTATTGTGAATAAATATACACTTATTGATTCTCGCTTAATAATTACGAAGGCGTCAGCCTTTCTGTTAAATCCTTTCTTTCTGAAAGAATTTTTCTGCATGCCGCAATTTTTGGAGGTTCGCCCCTAATTTTATAAAACAATCTTCCAAAAAACCCTTTTGTTTCGTCAAAAGAATCTACATATCCCTGAAGATAATCTGTATTAGCTCTTCCTAAATTTACTCTATTAAGGATATAACTTTGATGCCGTCCCATTATATTATTTTAATTTAACTATTTATAGGAATTATTGTGTTTACTGATTCTCACTAAGACCTTTACGTTGCCTTATCTTTCTAATCACTTCTGGCTGAAGGCTTGCAGGAATTTTTTCAAAACTCTGGTCAAGCAGCGACGATGTTCCTCTTCCCTCTGTTGCAGAACGCAAATCAGAACTCCATCCAATCATTTCTGCTACAGGAAGTTTTGCATGCATTTCAGCTGCTCCGTCCTCGTTTTTTACCTCAAGCATTTGTCCCCTCTTGCCTCCGACTAATTTTGTAACAGCACTCAGGAATTTTTCAGGCATTTCAATAACATGAATCTGCAATGGCTCTAAAATAAAAGCATTCCCTTTTTTCATTGCTTCTGTCATAGCTTCCCGAACAGCAGGATAAACTTGTGCAGGCCCTCTATGAATAGCGTCTTCATGCAATCTTATGTCTGTAAGTGAAACTTTCATTTTTATGCACGGCTCTCTTGCCATAGGTCCCTGGTTTACAACCATTTCAAAAGCATCTAAAACCATTTCAATTACTTCTCCAATATGAACTTCTCCTCTTGTCTCATCTGTGAATATGTTTCCCTTGTATATATCTCTGACAGCCCTTATTTCATCTCCGCTCCAGTCCAGCTTTGAAAGAACAGCCGCTAATTCATCGCTTTTTTTCTTTACTCTTCCTTCGCGCAACTCTCCGGATTTAATCGCTTCATAGATTTTATCTTCAAGCGGCTCAACTTTTATGTAAAAGCTGTTGTGCTTGTTCGGGCTTCTTCCCTCGACAGATGGAGATTCTTTCCCAGCTGTTTCCCTGTAAACAATTATTGGCTCAGAGGTCTTGACATCAAGCCCTTTTTCTGTTTTTATTCTGTTTTCTATGATTTCCAGATGAAGCTCTCCCATTCCGCTCATCAGAGATTCTCCTGTCTGCTCATTGATTTCTATTTTTATCGACGGATCTTCTTTAGCGACCTTTTTGAGTATTTCAACAAGCTTTGGCAAATCAGCTGTTTTCATAACTTCAATAGCTTTTGTTATGACCGGCTCAAAAATGTGCTTTAATTCTTCAAAAGGTGTTTCAGGTTCAAGTGTTACTGTTTCACCTGCTTCTCCCGTAACACCAGATATTGCAAGAACATTTCCAGGCCCTATTTCCTCTATCTGCTCTGGTCTTATTCCATTGTAAATAAATAACTGCTGTATTTTTTGCTTTTTCTTTGCAAGATTCAGATAAACTTCAGAACCAGCTTTCAGTGTTCCTGAGAATAATCTTCCTGCAGAAATTTCTTTTCCGCTTCTTGGGTCAATCACAATTCTCGTTATTACAAAAGCAACTTTTCCTTTTGGGTCGCAGTGCATAAGTGATTTTCCGAATTCAGAATCTATTTCTCCATGCCAGATTTTTGGAATTCTGTATTTTTGCGCCTCTAGAGGATCAGGTAGATGCTTTACAGCCATGTCAAGAAGAACTTCGTAAAGCGGCGCATTTTTCCAGCACCATGCTTTTTTCTCTTCTTCTTCCATTTCATAGAGCTTGAATATGTCTTTGAAAGTAATTGCTTTCTTCTGCATGAAGGGAACAGAAAGAGCCCAGTTTTCCCTCGCAGAACCAAAAGCAACGCTTCCGTCGTTTATATCAACCTGCCATTTTTCCTTGAATTCAGGCTCTGCAATTTTTCTTATCAAATCATTGAATTCGTGAAAAATATTCACAAATCGTTGCTGCATCTGTTCTGGTGTCAGCTTTAATTCTTTCATAAGCCTGTCAACTTTGTTTATGAACAAAACAGGCCTTACTCTTTCTCTCAATGCCTGCTTGATTACTGTTTCTGTCTGAGGCATAACGCCTTCAACAGCGCAGACAAGAACAATTGTTCCGTCGATAGCTCTCATAGCTCTTGTGACGTTTCCTGAGAAATCAACATGTCCGGGAGTGTCAATTAAATTAATAAGATATTCGCTGCCGTGGAAATTGTGAACCATTGAAACATTTGCAGCATCAACAGTCATCAGCCTTTCCTGCTCGTCAGAATGCTGCCATGTTGCCATCCCTGCTTCCAGATCTCCTGCAGATTTTGCAGCCATATGCCCTGAAGCGGCGAGGAGATTGTCTGTAAGGGCTGTTTTTCCGTGATGAATGTGCGCAGATGTTGCAATATTACGAATATGTTTTTGATCTGCGCTTAATCTTTTTATCTTGTCAAACTGCGTTTCTTTTTCTGCCATAGAATATAATTACCTCGCGCTATCGGCTTGCTTTTCAGACTCGTTTTTCTTTTTGTAAGCAAAGCTTTCTCCGTTTTCTTCAGATGCTAGAATTATTTCTTCTGCGAGAGCTGTTGCAATATCTTTTTTCTTTCCAAATGCTTTGTCAGAAGCTCCGTGGACAAGGTGCTTTACAGCAAGATTAACCCTTCTCAATGGAGCAACATCAACTGCCTGGGGATATCTTGCTCCCCCGTATTCAATAACAGTTACTTCATCCCTCGGTGCTGTTTTTTCAACAGCTTTCGCAAAAACCACAACAGGATTTTTTCCTGTTTTTTTTGCTATCTGCTCAAATGCTTCAAGCACAATCCTCGCATTTCTTGAATATTTTCCGGTTGATGTTCCCAATATTATTTTATGTTTTTTTCCCCTGTGTCCTGCAACTCCAAGGCGATTTATCAATCTTTCAACAAGATTTATTTTTGTCTGCCCGAATTTCTGAAAATTTCTTCCAGAACTTTTCAAAATAAGCTTTGGCTTTAGATTTATTACATTTTTCAGACCAGGATCTTCAATATTTATATTTTCTGAATCATACAAATCAAAAATTTTGAATGCTTCCATTTTTAAGAACTAGCCCCCATAATTGGATATCCTGAATTAATAAATACCAAATGCCCTTGACCATTAAATCTGGGGCAGATATTTCTAACAGCAGATAAGGGTATTTGTCTTTGACCTAAATATAATCCTTTTCTTTCTCCTCTTGCATTATATTGCAAATTTCCTCTTCCAATTAATGTTCCATTCTCATCAAATACAGCCCCATCTCCATTAAGTTTTCTTAATAATTTGCTTGTTATTTTACTTCTTGACATTTTATCTCCTACCTTTCTCTATCTTTCCAAGCCATAGCAGATGCAATGGCTGATCATTTACTTGAATAACCTGAAATCGAACTCCGGGAATATCTCCTTTTGTTCTTCCCTGCTTTCCGCCGATTCTTTCAATCAAAACTTCATCGTGTTCATCTATGAATTTCTGTGCAAGATTCCCGGGAATAAAAGCTGTTACAATTTTTGAATTCTTTTTCAGCTGGACCTTGCAGCATTTTCTCATTGCAGAGTTTGGCTGCTTTGCTTCTTTTTGGACTTTCTGAAGAACAATTCCCTTTGCTTGGCTTGCGCCTTCCAGAGGATCTGATTTGGAATAAAGACCGAGGGTTCTGACTTTGTAATTTCTGTCTTTCCATCTGAATTTTTTCCTGTTTTTCTGAAGTTTTGATGCGTTGTTTAGTCCCATATTCGAGTATAATACTTAATTGAGAAAGTGGTTTAAAAATGTTTTTGAAAAACATTTTTGGTTATGCAGAGAGAAAAGTGGATATTAAATGTTAAATTGACATATTTAATTTTTAGTAATTATATATACAACTTATTATCTTTTTATATAATAAAACCCTTATTTCAGAATCACGCAATCCTAAAATCCCGCTCGAAGAAATCCTTGACAATTTTCTGCATCTCCAAAAATCTTCTTTTGTTCCTGCCTATCAGTGCAGCCTTGTTTTTTCCCCCGCCGGCGATTATTTCGCTGTCTGTTACTCCAAAATCTTTTATTGTCAGGGGAATAATCAGGGTT
>JAPLXX010000008.1 GCA_026395855.1 Candidatus Pacearchaeota archaeon
TCACCTACGGCGCCGCGGGATTCCCCGAGTGGGTGTACGAGCTGGCCCAGGCATTCTCGCTGCGCGGGTCAACCTACCCCGGGCACCAGGAATCAGAGAGGGCTGAAATCGGGTTTGCGCCCAACCCGCGCCGCCAGAACCGCGGGATTGACTGGACCGGCCCGGTTGACAAGATGCAGGCGTTCGCCGACTACCTGCTGAACTACCGCACCTATCTCGAGCAGGTGATCTTCGAGAACCCCGAGACCGGCAGCCGTGTCGGAGTGGCCGGCGGCGACGACGTCAGCAGGACCGCCTACTACCAAGGCGACTATGCCGATCACCGCGACCACGTCCACACCCGCCAATCGGAACCGATACCGCTACCCAAGTACCTCAGTACCCAAGTACCCAAGGAGACCGCCGTGGCATGGACCGGAGATCCCGTCTGGCTTGAGGACGTGCTGCGGCCCGCGCTCGGCGGCAAGCTTAAGACGCTGCCGGATTGGCAGTCCTACGGCCACGGCGACTTCGGCCCGATCTGGGGCGTCATGGTGCATCACACCGGCAACGCCCGCGCCGACGCGATGAGCATCCGCAACGGCAGAGCGGACCTTGAAGGCCCGTTGTCCAATCTGCACATCGCCCAGGACGGCACCGTCACCATTGTTGCCGCCGGAGTGTGTTGGCACGCGGGGGCCGGATCGTATCCGGGCAGCGTCACCGACGGCGGCAACCAAGTGTTGATCGGTATCGAATGCGCGTGGCCCCGCGACACCTCGATCACCGCGGCAACCCAGACCCGCGAGCGATGGCCCGATGCCGAGATCATCTCGATGCGCGACACCGTCGCTGCGATCCTGACCAAGCTCGGCGTCAGCAGCGATCGCGTGATCGCACACAAGGAATACGCCGGCGCGCGCCAAGGCAAATGGGATCCGGGCAACCTCGATATGGATTGGTTTCGGCGCGAGGTCGCCAAGGCGCAGCGCGGCGACTTCAAGAAAGCCGAGCCGAAGGTGACCGTCCCGCAATACCCGCGCGACTGGACCGATCGCCAACTCCTCGAAGCGATCTGGTACGACCTACAGAAGGTCAAGAACAAATGAAAATCGCAGGCGCGTGGGTCGGCTGGGGACTCGGCGATAGCTCCGAGGAGATCCGCAAGTTTAAGGCGTTCATGCGCGCGAAGTTCTCCTACGCGCGAAGCCTCGCCGATACTCCCGCATTCGATGACGCAACCTTCACGGCCGTCTACCAGATGCAGACCGCCTACACCGCGCAAGGCAAGCTCAAGAAGCCCAACGGCCTTATCGACTACGCCACCAAGCTCGCGAGTGGCTTCCTCGCCAAGCCGCCGGCCGCCGACAACCGCCCGGTCCTGTTCACCGTCTGCGGCACCGGAGTTCCCTGGTGGGTCGGCCCGGACGCCGACACCGCGAGGGCACTGGAGTGGCGCTACAAATGGCAGCCGATCGGCTACCCGGCCGCCGTCGTGCCGATGAACCCGTCAGTGCAAGAGGGCCGCGCCGAGCTGCGCCGCCAGTTCGAGCTGCACCGCGATCGGATCGTCAAGTACGGCGCCGCCATGATCGGCTACAGCCAGGGCGCGATCGTCACCTCGGAGACCTGGATGCAAGACATCGCACCGGACAACGGCCGACTGCACTGGGCGCGCGGGAGCATCCTCAAGGCCGTCACCTTCGGCAACCCGATGCGCGAGGCCGGCCACGTCTGGGCCGACCCCGGTGGCGATCCTGCACCGATGTCGTCGCACGGCATCGCCGACCAGTTGCTCACCGGCACGCCGTCATGGTGGCGGGACTACGCCCATAAGTCCGACCTTTACAAGACGTCGAAGGCCAAAGCGGCGAGAACAAGACCGCCATCTACAAAATCATCATGGGCGCCCGGATGCTCCAAGGGCCGGACAACCTGCTCGCGCAGGTGCTCGAACTCGGCACTGGATCCCCGGCCGAGCTGATCGGCATGTTCAAAGCCGTCATGGATGCCGGGATGTTCTTCGTCGGCAAGACCGGCCCGCACATCAACTATGACCCTCGCCCCGCCATCGACCACCTCGCCTTATAGGAG
>JAPLXX010000060.1 GCA_026395855.1 Candidatus Pacearchaeota archaeon
GTTCTCCTGTTTGTAAGATTCCATCACCACAGTAAGCTACTGGACCAGAATCATTTGTAGCTGTGGTCTTCCCAGTAATTTTATTCCAAACATCTGTAAAAATATTGGCAGAAACAAAAGAGACGGAAAATAATAAGATAAATGATAGAACCAAGCAAACTACTAACCACCTCTTCATAATTAAATTAGAATATCTCCCTTTTTTAATATTGTTATATTTCTTTTAATAACAACTTTTAAAACCCTTATTTCTCTACATAATTTATGGATTTAGAAACAGGCGACATTGTCCTTTGCACAGTTGATAGGATAGTCGGAACAACAGTGTTTGTTCACATAGAAGGAAACGGCGAAGGTTCTATAGTTTTCAGTGAAATAGCGCCCGGAAGAATAAGAAACATAAGAGACTATGTTGTTCCAAAAAAGAAAATCGTGTGCAAAATTCTCAGAATATCTGGAGACAGAGTAGATTTATCCCTAAGAAGAGTAACGCTTAAAGAGCAAAAAGAAATAAAGGAAAAAAATAAGCTTGAAAAAAGCTGTGAAAGCATAATCAAAGGTGTTCTTGGAGAAAAAGCAGAGAGCATAATTGAAGAAATCTCAAAAAAAGAAAAAGTTCATGAGTTTTTGCAAAAAGCAAGGGAAAATCCAAAAGAACTTGAGAAACTCATTGGTGCAGAGAATTCAAAAAAGATTTTGGAAATTCTGAATTGCCAGCAAAAATCAAAAACCTGCGTCGTAAAAAAAGAGATAATGCTAAAAAGCACAGCTTCTGACGGAATTGAAGCTATTAAGAACATTCTAATTAACATAAACGGGGTGGAAATAAAATATATCTCAGCAGGAAGATATTCTCTCAAAAAAGAAGACAAAGATCTGAAAGAAGCTGATCAAAAGCTCAGGGAAATTATTGAAATAATTGAGAAAAAGGCAAAATCTCAGGACATAGATTTTAGTATTGCAAAGAAGTAAATAAAATTCTTGTATTTCTTATTAACAATTGAAGAATGAATCATAAAACTTAAAAAGATAGTTTTTTATGAAAAACTATGAAAGAGGAAAAAGGGATAAATGATTTTCAGGTTATTGTTCTTGGAATAATATTTAATCCTAAAGAAAGAAAGATTCTAGTAGGAAAAAGAGAAAATGACCCTTATTTCCCAAAATTAAAATGGACTTTTCCCGGAGGAAGACTTACTCCAGACGGAGAAATAAATAAATCTCTAAAAGAAAGAATTAAAGCGCAGACAGGGCTTGATGTTAAAAATCTTGGGGCGGTATTTTCAAAAACATACGAGGAAAAGAGGAATTTGCTTGCTATTTATTTCTTGTGCGAAGCAGTCAAAGGAAAGCCAAAAGCAGGAGAAAAATTAAAAACTCTTAAATGGGTTAGAGCAGTGGAATTGGAAAAACTCTTTGCTACATCATTCCATCCTAGATTAAGAGAATATCTTCATCACATAGGATGAAACTCAGAAAATGCATTGCCTGCAACTTATACACCCTGCAAGACCTCTGCCCAAAATGCAAAAAAGAAACTTCTGACGCGCATTACAAATTCATTAAAATTAAGTGTAAAGAAGAAACAGCAGCTAATTAGTTGAAAAGAGCCTGATGTGAGAAACATTTTAAATAAAAAACCTTCTTGATTATTACATCGTCTGTTATTCTTATCATAAATAATAGAAGTTATTACAATAATAAAATTTCTAATGTATAATTTAAATTTACCCCTTATAATAACAAATTTATTTCATCAATAAAATTCTTAAACCAATGCTTTTTGTTTCTCTCCCATCAAAGCTTTCCCATATTCTCCATCATAGCCAGGAGCAACTTTTATTTCTCCTTCGCGATTTTTCAAAATAAGCTCAACAAGCTTTGCATCAACATTTTTTCCCAAGAGACTTTCTTTAGAAGCATTAAGAAGAATATTTAATTCATTTCCAAAATTTCTTATAAGCTCATTGTAAATTTCCCAGGTCTTAGGACTTTCTAATCTGCTATTTTTGGCAAGAGCAATAACTTCCTGCAAAGGCAATAATTTGTAGAATAGCTTTGCACTTTTCGGCTTAAACCCTAAAGGAAAAGAAGCTATTTCTTCAACCCGATTGTCAACTCCGATAATCAATGGCTTTTTGCATACAGGGCAAATTCCATTTATCTTCTTGGTTTCATCTGACGAGCAGGAAAAATTGCACAAGCGATGCCCGTCCCAGTGATATTTGCCATATTCAGGAGGTGTTTCTATAGTCCCTTTTAATCCTTCTCCTGTTCTTATTGCTTTTATTATATTGCCATAAGAAAGCTCTGGAATGTCAAATATTGTTGCTTCTCTGCCAAGTCTCCAGGGCCAAAAGCTGTGTGCATCTGAAAAGCTCACAATATTAATTCCTTCAGAGACCTCTTTAAATCTCCACAGCATTGAAGGATCAGCGCTCATTCCTGATTCTACAGCATAAATCTTCTTATATTGGTCCTGGAAGCATTCCTGAAGTGAATTAAACCCTGTCTTGCTCCCGAATAATCCGAACCAGGGCGTCATGCAATGAGCCGGAATTATTTCTATCTTGTCAGAAATTTTTTTAAGAGCTTCAACAAATGCAGGAGAGGTCATTCCAAATATAGGCCTGCCGTCATAGTCTAATCTTCCCTTGCTTCCTAAAAAAGCTGTTATCTGGTCTGCAATCTCTTTATTTGGTGCAAATACAAGAAGATGAACAGCTCCTCTTTTCCCGTTCTGGCTGTACATTAAACTTATCTCTGTCTGCCATATAAAAGGAAAACCGCTTGCAGTCCTCAGAATCCCTTTATCATCTTCTGTAAGCTTTTCATCTATTTCTTTTCTTCTCAAAGCATGCTGGAAATCTCCGACACCAAGCAATCCGATGCCTTTTATCCTTGCATATTTCTCAAGATTTTCTATAGAAATGTTCTTGCTTGTGGCTCTTGCATGCTTGGAATGAATATGCAGGTCTGCGATTATTTCCATGAAAGATTAAAGCAAAAAAAGCTTTTTAATAATTTAGTTGATAAAAATAGCTGAAAAAATTTGTTTAATATGTTATTAAAAATTCAGTGGGGGATTATTATGCCCATTTTATAAAATAAGTACTTAAAATATCCAAGGTGTTAGTTCATATTAATAAGAAATGGTTTTTATATCAATTATAAAAGAATAAACTTATTTCTTCTTTTTTCCAATTCCCCAGCCAATTGCAACAACAACTACAACTCCAATTAAAATCCAAAGCCACAATAAGCTTGCACCTTCTTCAGCAGGAGTTGTTTCTCCTTCTAGTTCTCCTGTGGTTGCCACTCCAGATTCTCCTTCTGGAACAGCTTCATGAATTTTTTGCACTGTCACATTTGCTTTATTATTAATTATTGAATTAAGCAGAACATAAACATCATAAAAGCTGTCGTCATCTACATCAACTTTTGCATCTTCCCCGGCTGATAAAGTAACTTGTACAGGGTCGCTTGAAATTTGTATAACAGCTTCTGTTGCAGACACAGAAACAACACCAATATAATGATCTTCAGATGCTACCTGCACTTTTATTCTGTTCTTGCTTCCTAATTGTGCAGTATATCCCTGCTCAAATATTTCTGTTGCTACTGTCTGTGTTACCCATGTAATTGCTCCTCCGCCGCTGCCAGAACCGCTTGGACTTCCAGGAGTTTGTGTCACAGAATATGTTGCGTCACTACTTGCACTATTTCCTGCATTATCCACCACACTGCATGTATATGTGAATGTTCCTGTAGCAGAAGTAGATGTAATTGAACCAGAAGTTGAAGAACTAGAACTTGAACTTACTCCAGAAGTCGCATCTGATACACTGCACTCACAAGGGAAAGTCGCTCCTGAATCTACTGTTGCAGGCGAGCAAGAAGCTGATGGAACAGGATTTGTT
>JAPLXX010000007.1 GCA_026395855.1 Candidatus Pacearchaeota archaeon
AATTCTCCAGGAACATAATTCTTCAATTCTTCTGGAAGATCAAACTTTAATCCAGTAGCAATTCCTTTTACAATCTGGGTCAAATCTTCGAGAGAAAGTCTTTTTTTGGCTTCTTCAATTTGTTCAACCATTTCAGCAGAAACTTCATAATTTGTTATAGCAGGCTCCCCATAAATTCCAAGTTTATCTCCTCTTGTTTTTGCTTTTTCGTAAGCAGTATTTCTGGCTTGAGTGGCTTCGTTGCTACCCATTACTTCCGAGGAAGTAGCTTCAGCACCCTGAACACCAAGACTACCATAAAGAGATTGATTACTTCTAACTTGATTACTGCCAAGAACATTTTGGAATACTTTACTTTCAAGGGTCTTTCTAGCAAAATCTCTTTGCTGGGCCCTTAATTTTTCAACTTCTTCTTTTTCCATAAAATTCCATAGTTTTGATATTTATAAATGTTTCTATTTTGTTACTATTACATAGTTAAGAATTCTTCAGGCTGTTTTCACTTCATAAATCAGCTTTGTCCTGCACGGAAGCTTTGGCTTGACACGCTTAAGTATTTCCCTCACAATCTGGCATGTCTTTTCCGTCGGTGTTGCTATCATAAAAATTCCACTGCCTTCCTTTAATAATGCAGCTTTTCCAGAAGATCTTCCAAATGACAGCTGCATTCCTGTTTGCATTCTGTCAGCTCCTGCTCCTGTCAGCATCTTGTTTTCTCTCTGAATGTGATGCGGAAAAGGAATAACTTTGAAAAAATATTGCGCAGGAAGAAGAGTGTCCAGCTGCTTGTTAATATACTGCCTTGAAGCTTCAAGTGCATTGTGCCGAACCTGTGCGTTTTCTGTAGAAACCATTGTAAGCACGTGGGGAAGTTTGCCGTTGACAAGCATATCATTAGAGCCCATTGAGAATTTGACAATAGATTGCGGCGGAACAGTTTTTATGTAAGATTTTCCTTTTTTGCTGCTGATTCTCGTGAACGGAACAACTATCTTATGAGTATATGATAATGCTTTTCTTAATGCCATTTTTACAATCTCCCCCAATATTCTCCTTTCTTCTTTATTGAATGTTCTTCTACTGTATCTTCTGGAGCAAAACCCAATTTTTCTTCTAGCACACTTAAACCATTTGCTACAGCTGAAAGAATACCATTATTTATTACATAATTAACAAAACCTCTTATTCCCTCATAATTGATGCCTTTTATTCCACTCATTTCATCTCCACCGCCGTTGTTATTGCTTGTCCTGGCAATCCTCTTTCAAAAATAGCGCGGACAAGCCCTTTATTTCCATGGGCTCCTGAGATTTTGCCTGCAATTATTCTTCCGGCAGGAGATTTCCATTCGACATTTTTTCCCTTGAGCTTTTCAGCTTCTGCTCTGCTAGTCATACCAAAGTCCAGCAAAAAATGCCTTTCATGTATAACATTTACTCCTCTTCGAAATTGAATTACTTTACCGATTGTCATTATATATCATCAAGAAAATTAGTTTTTAAAGGTTTTTAATTATGTTTTAATGTTCCAAAACAAATATCTCTCTGCCGACAATTTGATTTTCTCTGAATTCCTGTATTGGAAATCCTTCTGCAAGTCTAAGCCCTGTATTATTGATTATTCTGTTTGAATTGCATCCTATTCTTTTTATTCCTGCCCGAGTTGCTGTTTTTATAAATGGCGCTGTAAAAACAAATCTTCCAAAGATATTTTCTGTAAAATTTCTTAAAACTTTAATCATCAAATCTTCATATTCTTTTAACATTAATGCAGATTTCTCCTTGTCAGGAAGAGATTTAAGAATCTCTCCTAAATGAGGTTCTGTGACCATTGCTTTTGATTTTTTTATCTTTACAATAGTTGAATTTCCATTAATTACTCTATAATTTTCTTCTGAAAATTTCCCCCATTTTAAATTTGCTTTAATTCCTTCTATTGCTTTAGGATCTTTGTCAATTCCAACAACATTTATTCCAAGCCTTAATGCTTCCTGCAGAATAACGCCGATACCGCAAAAAGGGTCAACAAGAACTTCTCCTGAACTAACTTTTGAAAGATTAATCATAATTTTTGCAAGACGCGGAGAAATAGACAGACTTTCTCTTCTTACAGGTTTTTCCATGTCAATTCTTTCAAGTTCTTCATAATCGCAGGTTTCAATTATTCTTCCGAATTTATTTTCAAAAACAAAATATTGCTCTTCAACAAGCTTGTGCGAAGAAAGAGTTCTGATTTCTTCTCCTGACTGCAGTTTCATAAAATTAGCGATTTTCTTCTCTGTTGCTTTTAATCTTTCTTCTTTAAATTTGGCTTTTAATCTTTCCTTGACATTATCAAAGAATTCAATTTTATTTGTAAAATCCCATATAACATAATTTAGCTTATTTTTCGAAGTGTAATATAAACTTAAACCCCCAATTTTTTTATTAAGATTAACTTCATCTGCTAAAACTTCCCCGATTGCAATAACTCCCCCAAATCTGCTGATAATTCCTTTTTTCAGTACAGGAAGCTCTGCCAAAATAGCATTTTTGTTCCTTGCATACACAAAATTCCCAAAAAAGCTCTGCAGCTCAAGAATAGAAAGCTCTGGGTTTCTTCCAAGGATAAATATGTATTCCATGATAAATTGACAAATAATTTGTATATAAAATTACCTGAAGAGTTAATTAAAAGTTTTTTAATAAAGTAAATCCTAAGTTAAATATTATTAGATAATTAAATTAATGTTGTCTAAAAATGTTATTATAGTAAGATTTGTTATATTAAAACTTGCTTTATTGGTTCTACATCAATCATCAATTATAAAATCATCAAAGAACAATTTCAAAATTTCCAAGCTCTTTCTTCACAAGCTCAAAGACTTTTGGATTTATCTCAAGTGTTTTTGAAAGCTTCTGATTAGCCATACATTCTGAAACTTCTTTCATATTTGATGGTTCTATTTTATCTGTTATCTTTTTTATTATTTCTCCCTCGAATAAAAAGCTTACGCCGTTACAGTGAAGAAGCTCTGCACGCGCAGGTTTTCCGTCTTTTTCATACTTGAGCACCATTCTTGCTTTTTCCATAGCCATCAAATCACTTCTCTGGGAATATTCTATTAGATCATTTATCAAAATAGATGCATTTTTTCTTGCATTATCAACTTTTCTTGCGTCAAGATGTCCTTTTTTGAATTCTGTTTTTGCAGTTATTACATCATACAATATTTTCAGATGATTCTGCGTGAATTTTCCTTCTTTCACAAGTTTTTCAAAATCAGAAACAGTTTCTGCCTGGGATTTTTTTCCAAAAATAGCTTCAAGCAGGTCAAAAATATCTTTGTGAATCTGTTCTACTGTTTTTTCCTGGCTGCGTTTCTCTATCTGCTTTCTTAATTCTTCAAGTCTTTTCAGATAGTCTTCTGTGTCATCCAGCATTTTATCCAGCTCAGCTCCCTTAATTTCCTTTAATTTTTCATGCTCAAAATCCTTGTAAGCTTGGATTATATTTTCCAATATAGTTATGTATTTTTTCTCAAGCATTTTTTCTTTGTCTACAAATATTCTTTTCATTTCCCCTGCTGTTTGCTTTGGAGTTGGCGGAGCTAATCCATAAAGCATAAGCAATGCCTGGCTCGGAGTCAAAACACTCCAATAAACATCATGAACCAGAATATCCAGCATCGCTGCTTTTGCCCTTTTTACAGTTTTGTCACCCATTGACATAAACATATCTATTGCTTCTGGAGAAGGCTTCAGGCGGCCCATTTTCAGCAAAGCTTTCCACGGCAAAAATGTTCCTCTGTCATATAATGGAACACCGTCTCTTATAAAAGTGAAGATAACAGGATGAGCATCTTTAACACTTTCCCAGAAATCAGTTAAGAGATAAGGCTGAACATTAAGAATATTTTTCTTTGCACCTGCAAGAGCTGTTGCTTCAGAGATATACTGGAATATCATGCTTCTCAGCCTTTCTTTCAGCTCAAGCCTTGGCATTCTCTTGACATCTGTGTCATTAATTATGATAAAAACATCAACATCTGATTCTTTTGTAACATCTCCCCTAACCATGCTTCCTGCAATAACATAAGAAACAATATATTTGTCAAATTTCTGAAGAACAAGAGCTTTGTGAATTTCTGCAACTCTTAAGGATTCCAGAATCCCTGTATCATACAAAGGATAAGACATTCCTATAGCAGAAACCATTTCAAATTTGCTGTCAAGGCATGCTTCCCAAATATCAACAGGTGTTTTGATGTAGAGCCAGACTTCTTTCTTAATTTTGTCAATTTCTGCAATCATCTCTTTCTTTATTTTGGGAATTTCCTTAAATTTCTCTTCGGGAATTATAACATATAAATGATTTTTCTTCTGCAGTTTCTGGAGCTCTTCAGGAGGAATGTTTTCTCCTATTTCATCTTCGACAAACAGCTTTATTGCCTGGGGCGCAAGAATTCCTATTGCCTGAACAAATGGATATTTTTTTACAATTAGAGCTTTTATCTTGTCAAATTCCTTTTTTGTCTTCTCCATTTCTTTCTGAAGTTTTTCAGTGCCTTCCGGAAGAAGCGGCTTTTTGCCGCTGTAATTATTATCTAAATCCATTCCGGGAATTTCCTGCATTTCAGAATTTTCTTCTTTCTTGTCTTCGGATTTTCGTTTGCTGTCTGTTTTCATTTTTATGTTTTTTCTGCTTATGAAAGTTTATTTGTTTTTATAAAGGTTTTGAGTTGATATTTTAAAATACGGGCGGTGAGGAGAGTATATGCCCAAAACTAGGTCCTGATTGTTCTGGTTGTAAATCTTTTGTGTCGTCTTTTATTCTTAAAAATTTTAATGCCTCAGTAATTTCCTTTGCTTTTGCTTGTGATTGCTCATCTGGTTTTGCCATAACTCTATAATCTATACAATCTAAAATGCTATATCCCGCCCCTGCAGGAACCCATTTTTCCTCATATTCTACTTTAACTCCTTCTGATTCAAATCTACTTCTAAATCTTATTTTTTTCAATTTCTTATTATTTAAAATTTTTCTAAACTCATCAATTATTCCTCTTTCATTGTCAGTTTTTCCGCTATAAACATCCCTCATCCCATCTTTATCCAATCCTGCAGCAATTCTTTTCTCCCGGAGTTTTCTTTGTTCTAAAAAATGCTTTGATTTTGTATAAAGAAATGGAAGGAAAGGGGCTGCTGAAAAGATACCTAACATAGCACCTCCAAAAGCTCCAATACCCCCAGCAGGTGTAGAATAAAAAGCCGCCATACCTACCAGAGCTCCAAGTCCCGTTGTTGTAATCGCTGTACCTATTTGAACTCCTTTGGATTTTTCATCAATAGCTTTATTTTCCTCATCTGTCAACCTTATTTCTTCTTCTCCAACTTTCCCCTCTAAACCAACAGCCCTTCTTCCTTCTGCAATCCAAGAACCCATTTTACGGGTTTGAGAAGAGAGTTTTTTGGTTGCAAAATATGTTTTAAGCTTTGAACCGACAGTGGTACCAAAAATAGTATTGGCTGCGATGATAGATAAAACTCCAGGCTCACTAATCTGGTATCCAAGTGCATTAAAAAGAAATCCTATTCCCACATTTAAACCAACTAACCCTATACCAAAACCACAAGGGGATCCTCCATTTAAAAAAGTAAAATCCTTTTCATTCGCTCCAAAAATTTCATATACTTGTTTTCTTCTCGCGAGATGAGCTTCTTTCTTTGCTTTAAGATTCTCATAAGTGTCGGGTGAAAAATCTTCTCCAGCACCCTTATTTAACCATATTGAAAAATTTGAAGGTCCTTTTTCTTGCAAAACACCCTCGAGACTTGCTCTTTTTGGATTATGTGTTTCATCATGCACAATATTTCCAGCCAAAACTTCTTGAAGAATTGGATGTTCAGGAGCAACTAATTTAAAATATGCGGTTGCAATTTGAGAAATTCTAATTTTTTGCTCTTCACTTAAATAAGATCTTTTGCTTGGAAATCCACTAACAATATTAATTATATTTGAAACAGTTTCATAAACAGTACCTTTTTTGTTAAAATTATTCTGATTATTTGGACCAAAGATAGTTATTGTTCCATTGCCATTATCAACTGCCCTGAAAGGATTTAAACCAGCTTGTGTTGAAGGAGGAACTGTTGATTGAACAGCAGAACTTTGTGCAGAAGATCTTCTTTCAATTTCATCTTCCATATCTCCATAATGTGATTCTTGTTGAACTTCTTGTGGTTTTGGTTTGGCCAAAACAGGCAAAACATTGCCGTTCAAATTTCTTGATGAAGCATTGTAAAATTCCATTGCAGTCTGGAATCTATCTTCTGGCAATTCTCTTGTTGCTTTTTCAAGAACTTCAATAAGCCCTCTTGAAACATTTGTTTCTTGAAAATCTTCTCTTGATGGTCTTGCGTCGCAATCTTGCCATCTTTCTGAACCAATAAGCATATATCTCATTACCTGAGCGAGACTGAAAACATCTGCTCTTCCGTCAAATCCCTTAAGTTTTTTTGGGTCATTTAATTCTCCACTAACTTCTGGAGCAGAGAATCCATCTGAGACTACCATTGTTCTAAGAATACTTTTTCCACTTGTTGGCGTTGAATATCCAAAATCAAGTAAAGTTGCTCCTTCTCCATTCAGAATTACATTATCTGGTTTTATATCTCGATGAACCCAAGGTTGAATATCAAAAGTATGAGCCCAAGAAAGAGGTTTTTTAGCTAACTCAAGTGCTTTTGCTACTTCCTCTTTTGATGGATGATAATCTGGAGAAACAACAATAGACCTTACACTTCTTCCATGTATAGGAGCAAAAACAGAAACAGGGTCGTTAAATGGAGGTGCAACACCAACTGCATACAATAAAGGAACATGTTCAATTCCTGCTGCATTTGCTAGTTTAAGAAAACCCATTTCTCTAGCAGCACCTTGCTCTGCTTTTAATATTGAATCCCAATCAGTGATTCTATCGCCATTTTCATTTCCATATCTCTTAACTACAACAGCTCTTCCGGTTTCTCTTTCTGTTGCATGATAAATTTTTCCTTGTCCACCAATTGCAATTTCTTTTCCAATGTCATATCTATCTAAAATATTTCCTGTTACCAAAACAGGTTCTTGATATGTTTGAGATTGCGTTGCAATCTTTCTATTTCTTTTAAGATTACTCAACATTTCATTAGTAAATCTTGTTCCATTATTAGGAGGCTCCCATACCATTTTATCCCTTCACCTCTGGACTTCGTCCTTGGTATCTTTTTTGCACGACATTCTGCACCCTAGCACGATTATATCTCTGAAGCATGGTGCAAGAACTATTGATTAATAGCCCGAGACCATCAAGAGCTAATTTAGTAGGGTTTCCATCGTTTAAATCATTAAGAAGCAAATATCCAAAGAACACCGTAAAGGGGGCATGTATTACTTCATTTACCCTAGTTCCAAATTCATAATCTTTTAAAGATTTTAAGTTTATTTTTTCTCCGATAAAATATGAAGATGCTTCGTCATCCATACTCATTAATCTAAATGCTTTTCCCACAGTTTCCATAATAAATTTTTGTATATATTTTACACCAAGCATTCTATAAACTAATCCATTTCCTCGTTTTTCAAAAGATTTTGGTCTAAAATATGAATCAGTTAGATTCCTAACTGCAGAGGAAATATCTAGCTTTCTTTCTAAACCGGAAAGTTCTTCAATTGGAATACTGCTCGTCATTTTCTTTCAACCCCCACTTTTTTATTTTTTAAGAATGATTCTATAGCATACTCTATCAAATGGCTCTTATTTCTGAATACACTACCCTTCACTTTTTCCCGAAGACGCTTGTCTAGCTCTTCTTCCATAGAGATGCTTATTTTAATTTTCATCTTAAATTATAATCTAACTTGTTTTACTGGAATGGCATATTGCCTAAAGATATTTAGTTTTGAAGCATTATTTGTCAATAATCTTATACTTCTAATACCAAAATGGTCTACTATAACAACCAATGGTTTGTAGTCTCTTGAATCTTTTAATCCAAGAGAAGATCTTGCACTGTCTTCATCAAGCCCCTTAAATTTCTCAACTGCTAAGGTTTTTGCATGTTTTCTTAAACCAACACCTTTTCCGTGATCATTTTTACAATAAATAAGCAATCCTTTTGGTTCTTCTCTAATTAATCTGTGACTTTCTAAAAGTTGACTTTGACAGTCACAATCATCAAAGCCGTAAACCCTTCCTAACACACATGCTGATTGTACCCTTGTAAGAACATCTCCTGTATCCCCAAGATTACCTTTATAAAAAACATTATATTGGGCGCTAGGAGCTATATGAGGATTATCTGTTGGTATTATAAAATCAAGGACTTGCATACCTTCTTTCCATGCAATAATTCTGTCTATAAGAGAACTGCGCCTTGTTCCATATTCCAAACCAGTTCGTTCATTTTTCATTTTATTTGCTCCAATTTCATAAAAAGTAGCACAAATTCCTACTTTTTAAACTTTATGATATGTTACCATTTTAGAGTTAATATGAAATATAATGGATATAATTAGCAGAAGAAAAGGGGATTATCTGTTAATATAAAAAAATAGATTTATAATATACAACCAAAGCCTTAAAAATCCTAAAAATCTTTTGAAGGAAGGTTAAGTTAGGTCCGTTAGTCTAATGGCAGAACACCTCGTTTACACCGAGGAAGCGTAGGTCCGATTCCTACACGGACCAT
>JAPLXX010000021.1 GCA_026395855.1 Candidatus Pacearchaeota archaeon
ATGGATTCTTTTGTTAAGGCTGTTGATTTATATATTACTGCACAGGACATTATGGTTTCAAGAGCCTCTTATCCTTCTGAAGAAATTGCAAGAAACAGCCATATTTTCCGGCCATTGGGATTGGGATATGCAAATCTTGGCGCATATATTATGTCTTCAGGACTTGCTTATAATTCAGATGAAGCAAGAGATTTTGCCGCCGCTATTACCTCTTTGATGACTGCTGAAGCATATCTTCAATCAACAAGGCTTGCAGAGCAGTTAGGAACTTTTCAGGAATTTGAAAAAAACAGAAAGCCGATGCTCGAAGTTATGGAGATGCATAAAAGCGCCTCAAAAAAAATAAGAGCAAGAAACGGACTGGAAAAGATTTTAGGTCTTGCAAATGAAAAATGGGGCCAAGTTATTGAAAGAGGAGAAAAATATGGATTTAGAAATGCTCAGGTTACTCTTTTAGCTCCTACAGGAACAATAGGATTTATGATGGGCTGTGATACCACTGGATGTGAGCCTGGTACTGGTTTGAAAACATACAAAGAACTATCAGGCGGGGGGCATATGGTTATAATTAATCAGGCTGTTCCTGCTGCACTTAAAAGATTAGGATATTTACCAAAAGATATCCAAAAAATTGTTGAACATATTGATAAAAATGATACTATAGAAGGCTGTAATATTCTAAAAAAAGAGCATCTTCCTGTTTTTGACTGCGCGTTTTCTGCAGGAACAGGGGAAAGAGTAATCTCACCTATGGGACACATACAAATGCTTGGAGCTGTGCAGCCATTTTTATCAGGAGCCATTTCCAAAACAATAAACTGCCCGAACAATACCAGCGTCGAAGATATAAGAGACATGTTCTATCAGGGATGGAAACTGGGAATAAAAGCGCTTGCAATATACCGGGATGGAAGCAAGGCCTCACAGCCATTAAAAACCAAAAAAGGAAGCAAGTTAGAAATTCTCACACGTGGCGAGAGAGAACATATGCCTGATTTAAGACCAGGGATAACTCAAAAAGTTAAAATTGGGGGAATTCCCTTATTTGTCACAACAGGTGAATATGCAGATGGAAGATTAGGAGAATTATTTTTAAATGCACTTGAAAGAGGCAGCGAGATAAATCGGCTGCAAAATTTAGTTGCTGTTCAATTTTCAGAAAAACTTCAGTATGGTGTTGCACTGAGAGAAGCTGCAGAAGTTTTTGCTAAAGCAGGATTATCACAGATAGTAGGGGCTACAGATCATCCTTTCGTTGTTCAGGTAAGAGGGGTTGAAGATTTTTTATCACAATGGATTGCTGCACACTACATGGGCGATATTTCTTTTGTTTCAAAAAATAATCCAGAATTAAGACCTCTTCCTTGGGAACTTAGAATATACCAAAGAGTTCCAAAATTGCATCTTATTCCTTCTGTTTGCGGAGAGGGATTTTATCCGGGAGCTCCAACCCTGGAAGAAACAATTGAAGCAATTTCAGGAATGAATTATTGGTGTGATAAAGAAGAAGGATTGGATACCAGACAGACTATAGATAAAATAAAGAGAACAAGAGCCTGGGGAAAAGCAGAATTTGAAGAAGAATCTTCAGGAAAAGTAACCGGAAGAACATGCAGTAACGGGCATCTGATGATTATGGATGGTTCTTGCTGGAAGTGCTTAATCTGCAAAACTTCTACGGGCGGATGCGGAGGAAGATAATGGCTGTTGAACCTGTAAACGACGAAAATTATTCTGATTTCAGAAATTCTTCCAGGACTGCATTGGTTGTTTCAACAAGCACTTGCCAGGCATGCAGAGAATATTTTCCTGTAATTGAAACTCTTTCAGGACAGATGCCTTATATCAGATTCGGAAAAACAGTTTTAGACAGAGACAGATCAATCCAGCTTAAAAGGGAATATCCTGATTTAGGCTCCTGGATGCTTCCGACAACACTTTTATTTTTAAACCAAAGAGAAGCAGGAAGAATTTTTGGGGTGTCTTTTTATCCGCAGGCTCTTGCAAAAATTCAGGAAGCATTAGTCCTGGGAACAACAGTCTATGCCCATAATGGTTCTGGAATTTATGTTCCGGCATCTATAAAAAAAATTAAAGGATTAAGGGGACCTTATACTGCACAACTACTTGAAGAATCTGGTTTAGGACAAAGGGGAATGGTCGTCGCATTAAATGACGGAAATTTTAAATGGAATCTTGAAGAAAGGGTATAAAATGATAATTTCTATTTAATTAGAATATATTTTGATGTATACTTATCTTTATAAAATACTAAAATCATTCATTGAGATTAAAAGAGAAAATGGCGCTTCAATATAATGGGCAAACCTTTATGACTGATGAGGATTTAAAGGTAAAAATTTTGGGTTTCTGGCCAAATGTTCCAATAAATAATCCTGAATTACTTAAAATTTTTCAGCATGAAACCGGAAGAGACTTTCTTGGCGGAGATGAACTTGTCGCTTATGCTCAGCCACTTGTTTCGCGAGGAATGGATTTTGGTGCTTTTGAAGCAGAACTTCTTGCAGATATTCAGAATCCACAAAAACCTGGTTTGAAAGAAATTATTTTTAAAAAAATATCAACAGGAATTGGAAGAGGACATTCTCTTGGGGGATTATCCGGCGTTGTTCTTGGAATTCATGGAACAAAAATGATTGATTCAGGACTTACAGGACTTGTAGCTTCAAGGTCATTGGTGACAAGCAGCAGAAGAAGAGAAACAACTGTTGAAGAAATTGTTATACCCACTGCTTTAATCGGAAAAGATGAACTTTTAAAAGAATATTTGGCGCTATCGAAAGAGGTTCTAAGTTTATCAGAGCAATTTAAAGAAAGATTCAAAGGAGTTGATGCTATTCAGACATTTAACAAAACAATCCCTTATAATAATCCTGCTGATTTATTTATTGTATTGCCGTTAGATACATTAGCAACTCTGGCATTTGAAGTTCAACAAGATAAAGAAAATCCAAACGGAAATTTTGTTCCGAGAGAATTGCATACTTTGGTTGATGCATTCAATGATATAACAAGACAAACAGGAATAAATGTTATGTATGGACAAAGAACACGGGTTCCGCGAGATACTTATCTTCATTATACTGTATTCAAAGATCCTTCTATAAAAGGGACTGCCTTGGAAGAAGCTGAAATAAGAGGAATGCCCTTGATGCCTTTTGTTATAGAATCTTCAATTCGCCCAAGCCCTGGCTTTAACAGAGGATTGCAAGATTTAGTAGAATTATCAAATATAAATATGGGAATACAAGACCCTAAAGAACTTGCAAAAAGAGCTATGCAATTCATGCTAGAAATGAGAAGTTTTGTAGGAGCATATAATGAAAATGTCAGAGTAAAGGTGTTGGATAGTCTTTCCTGGAGGGTTTGGTCAGAACAAAAAAGGCATGCAACATTAAGGCAAGATGTTGAGTCTGTTTATTCTGCTGTTGCAAGAGCTTCAGAAAAAATAGAAGAATTATGGCCAGAGATAGAAGCTAGATATGCTGGACATTCGGCTAGTTCTCCTGCAGATTTCAATCCTCTTCTTGAACAACTCAGAGAAGCGATTGTAATAGATAAAAGAATGGAAAAAGCACCAGAATTGCTTGCACCATATATATTTTATACGGCCAAACAGTTAAGATTATTCCAAAGATTAGTAGATGAAGGAATAGAATCAAGAGACGCGCTCTTTATTGCTCCAAAAAATATTAGAGTAAGAACTGTTGAACATTATGATTTGGGAAATCTTACTGCTTTAGAATATCCCTTAAGATTATGCAACGAATGCGAACCAGAAAGACAAGAAACTTCTTGGAAAAAAAGAGATGTAATTGCGCAAGCTATTCCTGAACTAAGTCCTTTACTATTTCCAAAATGCCTGGCTGGTTTTTGCACAGAAGGAAATTATTGCAGACATTTAACTGCAAGAAGAAAAACTCCCTACACGCTTGAATTACACCGGGCTACAAAAAAAGCGATGCTCGAATTATAATTTAGATAAAAGCAATCTTTATAAATCTCTAGAATTCTTAGAAAATAATAGATAAATTTTAATATAAATAAACTGCAGGTAGGTGTCTATAATAAAAGGTTTATAAAAGCTGGCTAATAAGAAAATATAAGTCTAATATTGCACTCACAATAAAATAAATCATATAAAACAAAATAAAAAATGACAAAAAACCATGAAGTTCCTGAATTAAGCAAAAAAGAATTTGACAAATTTACCGCTAAAGGTCTGGTGCTTGTTGATTTTTTTGCAGAATGGTGCATGCCTTGCCTTATGATGGCTCCTGTCATTGACGAACTTTCTGAAAAATTCAAAGGGAAAATCAAATTCGCAAAGATGAATATTGACGAAAACAGCCTCCTGGCGCAGAAATATAAGATAATGTCTATACCTAATTTCATTCTTTTCCAGAACGGAAAGCCGATAGACAGATTTGTCGGCGCTATGGCAATTGAGGATTTTGAAGAAAAGCTGAAGAAGCATCTTTAGAAAGATTTTTTAAACACTCTTTTATTTATTGGGCTATCGGCTCCGTAGCTCAGTCTGGCAGAGCACTGGACTTTTATGTAAGGAACCAAGGTTCCTTGACAGTCAACTTCCTTTTGGGAAGATGAAGAAACGAAGAGATCCAGGTGTCGTGGGTTCAAATCCCATCGGGGCCATAACTTTCATTTATGGAAGAATTCCGTAGCGACGTCATTATAAGACCATTTTCCTGAAAAGGAAGTTTTAAATACTCTAAATGCACATTAAGTGTATATTAAATACACCTCACATCACATATGGAAGATTTAACTGTTTCTGCTAGAGTAGAATTAGGGGATTATGCAAACAAAGTTCTGGGGATTATTAAGATAAAATACGGATTAAAAGACAAGTCAGAAGCTTTGAATAAATTTATTGAGATTTATGGAAATGATGTTCTTGAAAGAGAAGCAACCGAAGAATATGCAAAAAAAATTATTGCTATTTCAAACAATCATTTTAAGAAATATGGTTCTAAAAAAATAAGCTTGCATGACCTTAACAAACTTTGCGAGGCTTAAATGTTTAATTTTAACCTTACTGACGAACTCAAATCGATAATAGAAAAACTGGCTAAAAAAGATAAAAAGCGGGTTGAAATAATCAATAAAAAAATAAAACAAATAGTTAATTCTGATTCAATTTTTGTTCAGCATTATAAGAATCTAAAGCATGATTTAAAAGATTTTAAAGCGGTTCATATTGACTCCAGTTTTGTCCTTGTATTTAAAGTTGATATTCCAAATAACTTTATTCTTTTTGTTGATTTCGACCACCATGATAATATTTACAGGAAAAATATAATCTCTGATTAACATGATTTGCAGGTTTTCCTGTTCTGTCTCTATTAAACTTAGAGATTCATAGCCCGACGCAATGCTTATAAATAAAAGAAACCTACTTACATAAAAGAGGAATGTGGAATTTTAGATGATTACTATAGTAATTTGGGGTGCAATAATAGAGATAATTTCAATGCTTTTATTTTTAATTGCTGTGTTTTATGTGTATAACATTCGTTCATTAACTAAAGGAATTAATGGATGGAACTATATTGCAGCAGGTTTTTTGCTTGTTATTTTCAGAAATTTTTTCGGATTTTTCCTAAGAAATAAAATTGAAATAAACGTGGGGACAACCAGATTGGTAGTCGGGCTGGCAGAGCCAATTATCTTGCTTTTAATAACGATTCTGTTCATTATTGGATTTTACAAATTAAACAAGGATTTTGAAGAAATTAGAGACAGGCTAAAGAACTGGGAAAAAAGAAAAAGAGGCAGATAAAAATGCCTGACTTCAAAATTTTAATGTGCTTTCTGTTTCTTTTAATAGGTCTAATCAATATTGGCTGCGTGGCTTCTCAGGAAAATGTGGCTTTGTCTATTAACATAGAGCCTGAATATTCAATAGTGTCTGTTGGAGACAATGTAATTATGCAGATAAATTTAATACAATTGGGCGACCAAAAAAGAAGAGATGTAATTGTATCATTATCTCTTATTGGTAACGAGAACAAAATAATCTACGAATCAACACAAACCATTGCCTTGGAAACCAGAGCTTCTTTGATTTCCCAGTTAAGAATCCCTGAAAATACAGATAATGGCATTTACAATGTTAATGTTGAAATTTTGGATATGACCGAAAAAAATCTACTTGGAAAAGCATCAAAAGAGATAGTTGTAGAAAAATCTGTAGTAACAAGGATAGATGTTTACTTGGTAGGGTTTTATTTAACTTTGATAGGTTTGTTTGTGCTTGTAATAATGTTATATGAAAAGAATAAAATGCTAAACTCAAAAGCAAAGATTACAAAATTTGAAATTGAAACCTATTTGAAACAAAGGGAAAAGGGAAAATAATCTCAGAAGATTATTGCATGTTTAAACAGATTCTATAATTTCTTTTATCACATAAATGCTTTTAAACAAAATTTAGATAAATCAATTCATTGAACTAAAATGCCAAAACTTGAGAAAGTTGTGCTACCCGGAGGAATGGAAGTACTTACATTTGTTTCATCAATAGACGGCGAAGAAGCTGAAGAGATAATTGAAGAAGGATTAGGATCTAAAATTGGTGAACAATATTTTACTGCAACATTCGGCAGAAAAGAATATCTGTGTAAAAAGGGTAACAAAGGGGTTTATACTGGCATTAGGGTTATTGAAAAATAGACCAAAAGCTAAAGAAAGGCGCAGACTTGTTCTTTAGCGAGATAATAAGGAAAAAAAGAGAAACATTTAAAAACCAAAATTTGATATCTTTTATTATTGAAGAGTTATTAAACATTTACTGAAAGTCGTTTAAATTCCCGCTCTCAAATTAAATTCCCCGTCGATAACCCTAAAACCTCTAAAAGATGCACATTCTACAGCAAAAATCCACCAAGCTCAAAGAAAAAGAGGCGCAGGAAATTCTTGAAAAACTTAACATTTCTAAGGCACAGCTGCCAAAAGTCCTCTTAACCGACCCCGGGCTTCCTGAAGAATGTTCTGTGGGCGATGTAATCAAAATAGAAAGAAAAGAGCCCGACAGCGATAAACTAAATCCGTATTACAGGGTGGTTGTATAAAGATGAAAGTAAATAGGAAATTTTTATTCATTCGCCATGAAGGTTATACCAAATGAAACCAGCAAAGCACCTTATTGTAAAAAAATATCTTGAAGAGCATTCTCTTGTAGAAAGCAACATAACTTCTTTCAATAATTTCATAGAAAAAAGAATGCAGGAAATAGTTGATGAAATTGCCCAGACAATAAACAATGAGGATTTTGAAATAACCCTCGGAAAAATAGAAGTCGGGAAGCCAAAAGTTATCGAAGCTGACGGAAGCTCATCACTTATAATGCCGCATGAAGCAAAGCTCAGAAGCCTTACATACGCTGCTCCTGTAACAATGGAATTAACTGTAAAAAAAGATGATCAGATTGACTCAGAGACAGTTGAAATAGGAAAAATTCCAATAATGGTAAGAAGCAAAATGTGCAATACGCAGGGAATGTCGCGTGAAGATCTGATAAATACATATCACGATCCTCTTGACCCGGGCGGATATTTCATAATAAGGGGGAACGAAAGAGTAATGGTAATGGCAGAGGATTTGGCAGAAAACCAGCCTTTTGTTGAAACAAATTCAAAAGGAGATTTAACTCTGAAGCTTTTCTCCTCGAAAGGAACTTATAGGATTCCTGTCCTTATCTCTGAAAACAAAGAGGGAATTATAGACGTTTCTTTCAGCAAGTTCAAGGATGTGCCTGCAGTTATTATCCTTAAATCCCTTGGACTTACAAAAGAATCAGATATTGCAAAATACATTGGAAAAGAAACAGATTCTGTTATAGTAAATCTTTACGAATTTGCAAACATAGCAACAAAAGAAGATGCTATGATGCATATTTCTGAAAAAACAAATCTTCAGGGAACTAAAAAAGAAATTCTTGACAGGGTAAAGCAAAGAATAGATTCTTATCTGTTTCCTCACATAGGGCAGAAAAAAGAAGACAGGATAAAAAAAGCAATAACTCTCTGCAAATTAATCAAGCAGTTTTTGATTGCAAAAGAAAATCCAAAATTAAGGACAGACAAGGACCATTATGCAAACAAAAGAGTAAGGCTTTCAGGAGACCTGCTTGCAACTTTATTCCGGGTTAATCTTGGAATTCTCATAAGAGATATTCAGTATTCCCTTCAGAAATCAGCGAAGAGAAAAAAGTTTTTTTCCATTAAGATTATTGCCAAATCAACGCTTTTCTCGCACAGAGTTGAAAGCGCTATTGCAACAGGAAGCTGGACAGGAGAGCGCTCCGGAATAACGCAGAACATGGACAAGACAAATTATCTGGCGACAATTTCACAGCTTCAGAGAGTTTCAAGCATGCTTCCAAGCGACCAGGAAAATTTCGCTGCAAGAACACTGCATCCGACGCATTACGGAAGATTCTGCCCTATAGAAACACCTGAAGGGACAGAAATCGGGCTGAGAAAAAATCTTGCAATTTTAAGCCAGGTTTCAACAAGAACAAATCTTGACGAGGAAAAATTTCTGAGAGATTTATCAAGCCACGGGCTTGATGCAGAAGGAACAGAAGGCACAGAAGTTTTCCTCAACGGAATATTTATCGGATCTGCAAAAGCTCCAAAAGAATTTGTAAAGTCAATCAAAGAAAAAAGAAGGCATTCTGAGCTTCCAATTCAGATGAACATAAGATATGACTCAAATTTCCAGGCAATAACTATTTACACAGAACCGGGAAGGGTTCTTCGTCCTTTGATAATAGTTGACAATGGAGTTTCAAGATTAAAAAATGAGCATTTAATCAGGGTAGAGCAGGGAGAAATAGGATGGAAAGACCTGGTAAAAGATGGAATAATTGAATATCTCGATGCTGCAGAAGAGGAAGAAGCACTTGTCGCGTTGAATGAAGAAGATATAACTCCCGAGCATACTCATCTTGAAGTAGATCCTACTGATTTGTTTGGAGTTATCACAAGCCTTGTTCCGTATTCAAATCATGACCAGAGCTCGAGACTTAATAGAGGAAGCAAGACGCAAAAGCAGGCTTTGGGCTTGTATGCTGCAAATTATCTCGCAAGATTAGATACAGATGTTTCTGTTTTGCAGTATCCTCAAAAGCCAATTGTCAGAAGTTTTGTTTATGATACATTACAGGCATATCCTGCAGGACAAAATCTTGTCGTTGCTGTAATGACACATGAGGGATATAATATGGAAGATGCACTGGTGTTCAACAAAGGAAGCCTTGACAGAGGTGTTGGAAGAAGCTTTTACTTCAGGCCTTACAGCGCTGTTGAGATGAATTATGCAGGCGGCCTGAAGGATGAAATTGTAATTCCGGACAAAGACGCTTCTGGCTACAAAACAGAAGCAAGCTACAAGCATCTTGAAGCAGACGGAATAGTTTATCCAGAAGCTGAAATAGGCGAGGGCGAGGTAATGATAGGAAAAGTTTCTCCTCCTAAATTTCTTTCAGAAGCAAGGGAAATTTCTGTAAGGGCAAAAAAAGAATCAAGCGTTTCTATGAAGCAGGAAGAAAAAGGAATTGTAGAGGGTGTTTTGATAACAGAAGACGATGACGGAAACAGGATTGTTCAGGTCAAGACAAGAGACCAGAGAATTCCTGAACTTGGAGACAAATTCGCAACATCCCACGGGCAAAAAGGAGTTATAGGATTAATCGTCGATGAAGAAGATGTTCCTTTTACTTCAAGGGGAATGAGACCAGATGTCATGTTCAATCCGCACGGACTTCCAAGCAGAATGACTGTCGGATATCTTCTGGAGCTACTTGCGGGAAAAGTCGGATGCCTTAAAGGAGAAATCATGGACGGAACAGCTTTCTCAGGAACAGGCAAAAAAGAACTTGAAGAGCAGCTGAAAGAGCTTGGATTCAGATATGACGGAAAAGAAACAATGTACTCAGGCGTTACAGGAAAGAAAATGCAGACAAAAATCTTCGTCGGAAATCTTTATTATCTAAAGCTTAAATACATGGTCGGAAACAAGCTTCACGGAAGAGCTTCTGGCAAGATTGCGCTTTTAACAAGGCAGCCTGTTGAAGGGCGTTCCCGTGGAGGAGCATTAAGGCTTGGAGAAATGGAACAGCAGGCAATAGTTGCACACGGAGCATCTCTGCTTTTGAAAGAAAGATATGATTCTGACAAAGTTCTGCTTCATGTATGCACAAAATGCGGGGCTTTGGCAATAGAAGACAGCATAAGAAACAAAACAATCTGCCCACTCTGCAACTCAGAAGATGTCGAGGCTGTTGAAGTTTCATACGCATTCAAACTTTTGATAGAGGAATTACAGGGGCTTCATATTTCCACAACTTTCGGATTAAAAAACAAGTATGAATAAAATGACAGAAACAACAAAATTTGAAATAATAGAAGGAAGAAGATATAATATTAGAGTAGACAACCTCGAAGAAATATCTTGTGTATATGCAGGAGCAGAATATAAAGGAAGATTCAAGGGGAAACGTATTTTCTTTGCTCCTGATGATGAAGAATATCTTATTTTAGACGATTTTTGCATGATTGAACACAATGGCTCCCTATCTCATGGAGATTTGACTTTCCCAATAACTGTAAAATCTAAGAAAGAAGTAGAAGAAATAGGTGGTACTCATAAACTAATTGACATACTTTTGGCGGAGGAAAGATTTTTTCAAAGATAAAAAATGAAAATAATAAGAAAAAAAATCAAAGAAATAAGTTTTTCTCTGCTTAGCCCTGAAAAAGTGAAAAAACTTTCTGTGGCAAAAATAGTCACGCCAGAGCTTTATGATATCGACGGATATCCTGTTGACGGCGGTTTGATGGATTTAAGGCTTGGAGCAATAGATCCCGGTGTGAGATGCAGAACCTGCGGAGGAAGGCTGAAAGAGTGCCTTGGGCATCCCGGAAGCATTGATTTAGCAAGACCTGTTATTCATCTGAAATATGTTCCAATGATTGAACTGGGATTAAGATGCTTCTGCAAAGAATGCGGAAAACTGCTTCTTTCTGAAAAAGATATTTCAAAATATCCGCCAAGCCAGAGGATAAAAAAAGCAAAAGACGGGAAAAAATGCCCTCACTGCGGTGCAAATCAGGAAAAAATAAAATTAGACAAGCCGACAACTTTTTACAGGGGAAAAGGCAGAATATTTCCTACAGAAATACGGGAAACTTTAGTCAGCATCCCCGACGATGAACTCAGAAAAATAGGAATAAATCCTAATATATTCAGGCCAGAATGGGGTGTTTTAACTATTCTTCTTGTTCCGCCTGTTACAGTAAGGCCTTCAATAATCCTGGAATCAGGAGAAAGAAGCGAGGATGATTTAACACACAAGCTTTCAGATATTATAAGAGCTAATCAGAGATTATGGGAAAATCTAAATGCAGGTGCGCCAGAAGTTATCATAGAAGATTTGTGGGATTTGCTGCAGTTTCATATAACAACATTTTTTGACAATACTGTCACGAGAATTCCTCCTGCAAGGCATCGTTCAGGACAGCCATTAAAAACAATTACTGAAAGAATAAAAGGAAAAGAAGGAAGAATAAGAAAAAATCTCGCTGGAAAAAGAGTTAATTATTCCGGAAGAACAGTAATTTCTCCCGACCCAGCAATGCAGATTAATGAGGTTGGTGTTCCGTATGAAATTGCCAAGATTGTTACTGTCGCAGAAACAGTGAATGATTTGAATATTGAAAAGCTGAAGAAAATGGTACAAAGTGCAGAAGTTTATCCTGGCGCAAATTATGTCATACGCCCTGACGGAAAAAGGAAAAAAATTACTCCAGAGCTTAAGGAAGAAATAATCAGCGAGCTTGTTCCTGGCTACAAAGTAGAAAGGCATCTGGAAAATGGAGATATTGTTTTATTCAATCGTCATCCAAGCCTTCACAGGGGAAGCTTAATGGCGCACTATGTAAAAGTTCTTCCTGGAAGAACATTCAGGCTGCATCCTGCTGCTAAAACACCCTACAATGCTGACTTTGACGGTGATGAAATGAATATTCACAGTCCCCAGACAGAAGAAGCAAGGGCTGAAGCAAAAATCCTCCTTGAAGTTAAAAAAAATCTTATTTCTCCTAGAAACAATACAAATTGGATAGGCTGCATCGGCGACGCCATAACAGGCGGATATTTGCTTGGTCTTGGAGAATTTTCAAGAGAAGATGCAAATCAGCTTCTTTACAGCTCATGCATAGATGAAATTGTGACAAAAAAAACAATTTCAGGGGCAGAAATATTTTCAAAAATCCTTCCTAAGATAGATTTCTCAGACGACAACATAAAAATAAAAGACGGGGAGATATTAAAGGGAGTTATTGATAAAAATCTTTTCGGGGATGAAGAAGGTATGCTGATAAAAGACATAGACAAGAAATTCGGAAGAAATATTGCTTTTGACACAATAAGAAAAGCGTTTAATCTGGGAAAAAATTATCTCACAGAAAGGGGGATATCAATTTCTGTTGAAGATTTCGATGTTGAGCAGAAAATTATTGATTTATCAGAAGAAATAGTCAAGAAAGCAGAGGAAAAAACTCTTGAGATAATCGACGAATATAATAAAGGAACTCTGGAGGTTATCCAGGGAAAATCTGCAGAGGAGTCAAGAGAAATAAAAATCCTGAAAGTTCTTAATGAAGTAAGAACAAAAATAGGAGAAATTGTAAAAGAAGAATTTCCAAAAGACAGCCCTGTTACCCATATGATGAAATCTGGGGGAGGAGGAAATACCACCAATATAACTCAGATGGCTTGCTGTGTTGGACAGCAGGATTTAGAAGGAAAAAGGGTAGATATAGGATATAATGACAGAACACTTTCTTTCTTTAAAAAAGGAGATTTAAGCCCAAAAGCAAAAGGTTTCATAAGAAGTGCTTTTATGAAAGGCCTGAAGCCAGAAGAATTTTTCTTCCAGGCAATAACAGGAAGGGCTTCTCTTATGGATACTGCTCTGAGAACTCCGCGTTCTGGTTATTTGTACAGAAGACTTGCAAACGCGCTTCAGGATTTGAGACGGGAATATGATGAAACAGTAAGAGACAGCAACAACAACATAATTCAATTTATTTATGGAGACGACGGACTTGATGTTTCAAAGCTTCATCTCGGAGGAAAGCTCGAAGCTGGAGAAGCTATAGGAATAATTACTGCACAAAGTTTTGGAGAACCTTCAACACAAATGGTTTTGAGAACTTTCCACTTTGCAGGTGTTTCGGAGATGCAGGTTACCCAGGGACTTCCAAGGCTTATTGAAATATTTGATGCAAGAAAAAAACCAAGCTCTCCTAAAATGGAAATTTATCTGAAAAAAGAATACAACAATGAAAAAGATGCCAAGGTGCTTGCAGAAAAAATAAAAGAAATAACGGTTAGTGACCTTGCTTCTGAAATAAACATAGATTTCACTGACAAAAAAATAGAAATAAAAATAGATAAGGAAGGAATAAAGCAGATTCATTCCTCTATCAAGAAAGTTGTTGACAAGCTTCGGGAACTTGGCTTTGCAAGCAAGGAAAAAGAAAATTCTATATCTATAAGCGCCTCTGAGATGGGATTCAAAGATATTTACAAATTAAAAGAAAAACTGAAGAAAACAATTATTTCAGACATAAAAGGAATAAAGCAGATTTTAATAGTAAAAAGAGAAAATGACTATGTCATCATGACTCTTGGAACAAATCTCAAAAAAATTCTCGAGATGAAAGAAGTGAATGCACAGAAAGTTCTTTCAAATGACCTTCATGAAGTTGCGAGTGTTCTTGGAATAGAGGCTGCAAGGCAGCTGATAATCGACGAAATTCAGCAGGTTCTGAATACTCAAGGACTTGACATAGACAAAAGGCATCTGAAGCTTGTTGCAGACGCAATGACAAACATGGGAGAAGTCAAGGGAGTTACAAGAATAGGAATAATCGCTCAAAAATCTTCGATTTTGGCAAGGGCAACATTTGAAACCCCTGTAAAGCAGTTTGTAAATGCGTCAATAAAAGGAAACAAGGATCAGCTTACAAGCGTTATTGAAAATGTCATTTTAAATCAGCCTGTTCCTGTCGGAACCGGCCTGCCAGGACTTCTTGTTAAGGTTGTCGGTCCTTTGGTAAAAGAAGAATCAAAAAAGAAGTTTGCAAGAAAAGAGCTTGTGGATGAAGCTGCTAAATAAATTGATTTCTAAAAATCTGTCAATATAAAAAATAAATATCCTGTTTATCATATAAATAAACGCGGTTTAAATTTTATCATAACTAACATACTAAATCAACCAAACATTATAAATCACCATAAATAAAATATTTTAAATAAAAAGATTATATCCTTACCTAAGATTATCCAATAAATAACACTTTAAACAAAAATCATAAAATAAACAATTAACATCTTAAACAAATAACTTTATAAAATGCCTGCTTCTAAAATTTATATTCAAGACAAGAACAAAAGAGGAATAAAAATTTAATTTTCATGGTACAAACAATAGACATGCAGGATATGCGTTATATGAATTTATTTGAAAGCCTGACCGGTGTTAGAACCCGCTTTTGCTTTAAGTATAATGAGAGCATAATTTTCTGCGTTCCGAAACCGCTGATTTCAAGAGCTGTCGGAGAAAACGGAAGAAACATAAGAAAAATGAGCGAAATACTCGGAAAAAGAATAAGGGTTGTTGCTGCGCCGAGGGGAATTGAAGATGCTGAAGCTTTTATAAGAACCCTGATTATTCCCCTGACAATAAAAGATTTTGGAGTAACAGACAGCGAAATAATCGCCGGCGGGGGAAAAAACAAGGCTGCACTGATAGGCAGGAACAAAAGAAGATTTTTGGAGATGCAGAAAATTGTCAAGGATTT
>JAPLXX010000036.1 GCA_026395855.1 Candidatus Pacearchaeota archaeon
CTGGTTTCTCAGCAACAGGCTCTTTTTTTGGAGCAGCTCCTCCTTCTTTCTTTTTCTTTAATTCAACTATATCTTTTTCCTGCTTTGAGCTGTATATGTTTGCCTCTATGCTAAAATTATTTGCCCCAAAATTTCCTTTGATTGATTTTATTTTTATATTTTCCACAGGAACATCAAACTTTTTTGAAAGAAGCTCAAGAATAGAATTTCTGCTTGGGGTTATCTCAGAAACTAAAGCTGCCCTGATTTCTTTTCGTTTAAATAAAAGATTATTTTTTTCCTCAAGAATGTTCAATGTCATCTTGTCTTAATCGCAAAGTTTCCTTTTTCTTTCAGATTTAGTTTTTTAGCAATCTCTGATTTTTCAGGATTTAAAACCTGAATCCTTCCCTTGAATCCTTCTGTTGACTCCTTGGAATCACATTTAGGGCATTTTTCTCCTGATTCATAAATTGCATTGCAGATTTTGCATGCTTTTGGTTTTGTCATTTTACAAAATCAAATGGAAATCTTTGATTTACTTTTGGCTTCATTTTATTTTTTACTTTTTCCTCCTTTCTTTGTCTTTCCTTTTGTTTCTTTTTCTTCTGTTCTCTCTGCTTTCTTTGCATCTTTTTCCTTCTTAATTGCGTCTTCTTTTACCCATTCTAATTTTCCCAAACCAGGCTGTCTCATTGTCAAACCTATTTTTGGCTCGTCACCTTTATGACTTATTGCAACAATTCTGGCAAGGCACAAATCCCCGCTCTTGAGAACTTTTTTGCTGGATTTTCCTGTGAGTGTATTTGTCTTGCTAAAACTAACATAATCTTCCATTGTCTGGCTTATGTGTATCATTCCGCGCATGCTTCCCATATCTATGAAAGCGCCAAAATTTGTTATTTCAGATATTACTCCGTAAATAATTTCGTGAAGCTCTGGCTTCCAGACAAGAAGAGTGAATGTTGAATTGTAATAGGCTGCGCCGTCGCCGGGAATTATAACTCCTTCACCGACTTTAAGAACATCTATTACAGAAACAACTTTTCCAAGCTCTTTGTCATAATAATCTGCGTATGATTCTTTCAGCTGCTTTTCAACAGCTTCTATAGTAGGAATTCCGAATAGCTTTGGCTCAACTCTTATATAATCCTCAACTTCTGTTAAATAGAACATTTTTACCTGTTTGAAATAGTAAAAATCGGTTTAAAAAGGTTATTATGTAATTTCCAGCTTCTTTCTTCCCCGAATAACCATTTTGGAATTTCTTATTTTCTTCTTCAAACCCGCGTCAAGAGTTGCAACAATCGCAAGCGGGTTTTCTTTTGCGAATTTTATTATGGCATTATCTGCATTTCTACCAAGCACATTTATCAATTTGAATTTATTCTTTTCAATTATTTTCAAAGCAAGCTCTGCACCAAGCCCCTTAAGCTCTTTAATCGTCTGCTCTGGAATAACTATCTGAAGTCCTTTTCCTTCTATTATGTCAAAAAAATCTATTTTTTGCTTTACAGCTGTAATAATAAAGCTTGTATCAAGTATTATTTGTCTCATGATTTATTCAGGAAAAACTTATATAAAAACTTAACATTTATTAATTCTTATTTCTAATATTTCATATGTACGAGAGGGATAATGTTCTGAGGATTTTTCAGGAAACCAGGAAAGCTGTTTCACGAAGAGATTCCGCAGAAATAAAAAATCTCAGCAACCAGACAAACAACAGCGTTGCTCTGACAAATGACCCAGACAACATTGCTGCAGCAGTGGTGATTTATTCTCTTAGCAAAATAGTGGAAAGAGAAGACTATGCTAGACTTCCTGGCTGGAAAAGGTTCTATGAGGTGTATATTTCAACAATAGATAAAATAATTCTTGCCATAAAAGAAAAAGATGATGAATATTACAGAAAAAATATACAAATTATAAGAGATGCAATAGACAAACTATCTGGAAATCTCAGGCAGGATATTAAAGAGGTTTTCAGAAAAGCGAGCATAAACAAGGCGTCTAAGCTGTATGAACACGGAATTTCTATGGAAACAACTGCAAAACTTCTTGGAATAACTCTTTTCGAGCTTGCAGATTATGCAGGCACAAAAGAAGAAGCAACTAATATTCATGACACAAAAACAATTGATGTGAAATCAAGAATTAAATTAGCTATGGAGATGTTTGAATGAAAAAGCAAAACACCCAAATTCAAAGTAAAGCAATCATCTTTGATTCAGGAACGCTTATAAGTTTTTCAATGAATGGGTTAACAGACACAATAAAAAAACTAAAAGGAATTTTCAAAGGAAAATTTTTGATAACACAACAGGTAAAAAAAGAGGTCATTGATGTTCCTCTGAAAATAAAAAAATTCGAGCTTGAAGCTTTGAAGATTAAGGCGCTTCTTGATGAGGGGGTTCTGGAATTGCCTTCTTCTCTTGGAATAAAAGATTTTGATATTGAAATTGGAGATAACAAGATGCTGGGAATTGCAAATTCCACTTTCAGCGGAAAAGGCAGAGACATAAATCTTCTTGACCACGGCGAAACTTCCTGCCTGGCTTTGAGCAAAATTCTAACAGAAAAAGGGATAAAAAATGTTATAGCTGTTGATGAAAGAACGACACGACTTCTTGCTGAAAAGCCTGAAAATTTAAAAAATATTCTTGAAGAAAGAATGCATACAAAAATAACAATAAAAAATCAAAATATCGGAATTTTCAAAGATTTTAAAATAATTCGCTCCACAGAACTGGTTTATGTCGCTTACAAAAGAAATCTGATTGAGCTTAAAGGCCCGCAGGTTTTAGACGCCCTTCTTTATGCATTAAAATTCAAGGGTGCTGCAATTTCCGGCGATGAGATTGAACAAATAAAAAGAATGGGATAAGATTGCAGAAAATGAGTTTTCTGAATTGATGCTTAAGTGTTAATAAAAAACAGGAGATTATCACCTTAATAGACAAACCTTAAAAACTAAAACTTTCTTTTAAAAATAAGGGTGCGTAGGCTAGTGGTAGACCATCTGCCTCCAGAGCAGAAGATGGGGGTTCGATTCCCTCCGCGCCCATTTTCACAATTTTTCAAACCCAAAATTTATAAATCAATTTTATTTAAATGAAACATGGCATCATATCCGCCCGGAGCCCAGAAAGCAAGGATAGATTATAATGTAGACAGAAAAGTCTATGATGAATTTATGAGGGCATGCAGCAGAAAAGGCTTTGCACCACAGGTAATTCTTGAACAAGCAATGAAGAAATTTACACAGACAGGACAAATTTAAATTATCACAATCTCTATTCAATTTAAAATGGGAAAATCAATTAAATGCTTTTTTGGAATGCATGAGTGGGAAAAATTCATGGGATTAAGCAATGTTGGTGAAGCCAGGTTCAGGCAGAGATATAAATGCAGAAAATGCAATAAAATAAAAGAGATAGTTAGATGATTAAAGAAAGAAAAATTTTAAATGTAATAACCGAAATTATGTTAATAATTTAAATAATAATGATTTGAGGCATATTAAATAACCTTTTAAGGTTAAATTGATTAATATAAAACATAAAATGTGGAACCAAATTAAAACAGTTTTGCTTCTGGGAATTCTGACAGGAATCTTATTGCTAATCGGAGATCTTTTCGGCAAAACAGGACTTACTGTTGCTATAGTTATTGTGGTTTTGATGAATTCTATAACATATTTTTTCTCTGATAAAATAGCGCTTATGATGTACAGAGCAAAAGAGCTGAAGAAATCGCAATATCCCTTGCTGCATTCAATGGTGAAAGATATTGCAAAAAGAGCAGGAATTCCGGGGCCAAAAGGAATTTATTTGATTCCAACACCACAGGCAAATGCTTTCTGCGCTGGGAGAGGGCCAAGCCATTATGTTGTTGCATGCACAGAAGGAATTCTTAGCTTATTGACAAAAGAAGAGCTGAAAGGTGTTCTTGCCCATGAAATAGGGCATGCAAAAAACAGAGATGTATTAATTGCAACAATTGCAGCAACAATTGCTGGTGTAATTACTTATTTAGCACACATGCTTCAATTCACAGCAATCTTCGGCAGAAGCGATGACAACCAGGGCTCTGGAAATATTGTAAGCTTGCTTGTTCTTGCTATTTTAACACCTATAATTGCAATGATAATTCAATTAGCTATTTCAAGAAGCAGGGAATATCTCGCAGATGAGACAGGAGCAAAGATTGTGAAAGACGGAAAACCTCTCGCGAGTGCATTGGAAAAAATAAACGCTTCTGTGAAAGATAACCCTATGAAATTTGGCAGTGAAGCTGGCAGCAGCCTTTTTATCGCAAACCCTTTCAAAGGAAATTTTCTGATAAACATGTTTTCAACACATCCTCCTTTTGAAAAGCGTGTAGAAAGATTAAGGGAAATGAGGTTTTAATTTTTAAGAGTAACAAACTCCCCCTTCTTTATGACAACAATGCTTTTAAATAAAGGAGCAAATTGATTTTTATACAAAATGGATACTTATGCGGGTAATCCTATAAGTGAAAAGATTTCTTCTAACATTTACATTCATTATCCTCTAAAGGATAAATATATAGAATTGAAAGTGAATTCAAAAATTCCCAGTCATTCCTATTTTATAGGAAATCAAATAGAATTGAAAGGGGGTTTAAATAAATAAACGAAAATGAAAAAGAAATTAGCGATACCTTTATTGGCAATACTGGCTATAGGACTTGCAGCAGCTACAGTAGTAGCTACAATTTACATTGTTAATTCTTTAACATTAACAGTTGGAGTTGCAGAGCCATTCACAGTTCAATATGCTGTAATAGGAGATGCTGGAAACTGGGACGGTGTAACAACTTGTAACAGTTATACCGGAGATTGGTTTACATCAGATAGTCAAAGTATTCCTACAGGAAATATGTATGCTGGAGAAGGAAGAGGGGTTTGTGTTAAAATAACAAACGCTGGGGAGGCAAGTATTCCTTATACAATAACAAATACTGTAACTGGTTCAGATGGAAATCCCAACAGTGCATGTACTAGTGCATTTAGCAAGCCTACAATAACAGGAACAGCGACTGCTTTAACAGAAACAAGAAATGGAGTAGGAATAATTATCAGCCCAAGTGCGCCACCAGTTAATGATTGCCTAGTTACTATAAATGTAGCAAGAGGAACAGCTTAAATTAAGTAATTTAATTTTTTAATTTACTTTTTTGTTTTTCCTCCGGTGAAAGTCTGGAGCTGAAGAGCATAAGCGAAAAAAACAAAAAATGAAAACACAAGCAGGAATAGCATTGGCAATCATTGCAATAGTCTTTTTTATGAGCGTGGTTTCTGCAGAAGTTATTATTATAGAACCCTCGTCTTTTGATAATATAAACATTTATTCAGGAGAATCCATAACTAAAAATATTACAATAAAAACAGATAGCAATGATTTGGTTTATTTATCTTATAATATAACTAATAACACCTATAATCCTAATGGAATTTCTGTATTGTTTGGAGCATCGCCTGTACCTGTCAATGGAGAAAAAATAATTCCTGTTCAAATATTGACAAGTTCTTCTTTCAAACCAGATACTTTTACAGTATACCTCTATGCATCGGCAACAAAAGTTGAAGGAATTTTCTCTGCTGCTCACAACGAAAGTTCCCAGAATTATGATACAGGAATGGGATTAAAATTGGAAATTAATTCTACAGGAACAGGAACTGTTACAATACAGAAATATTTGTTAAGCCAGCCGCAAGGATTTGGAATTCCAAGTCTTGGAAAATTCTTTGACATAGATGCGACCCAAGATGTTCTGGATAATATGGGTGCTTCAAGAATAGAAGTATCTTACACAGATGCAGAAGTTTCTGCGGCAGGACTTGATGAAACAACGTTAAGATTATATTTTTTCAATGGAACAACAAACACTTGGGAAGCCATTGATGCCCCAAACGGCGGTGTAAATACAACAGAAAATTATGTCTGGGCTTACACAAACCATTTTTCCAGCTGGGGTGTATTTAGTTTAATGCCAATAGCTACAACAACTTCTGGGGGAAGCAGTAGTGGGGGCGGTGGCGGTGGAGGAAGTAGCATTAAAACGACAATTATTCAGAATACAACAAACCAAACCAATAAAATTGCAACATTAAATAATGAAAATACAGGTTCAACAGAAAATAAAGAACAGGAAAATAAAGGCTTCTTCGCCACAATAACAGGCGATGTAATCGGAGCAGCAGGAACACCTGGAGGAATTGCAGTAATATTCATCGTTCTGGTTATTGGTGGAGCAATAACAGTCTTTATCGTCAGGAAGAACAAGCGATAAAGAAAACTGCAGAAAAAATTATCTTCTTCTTTTGTTTACCCCTATATTTAAATATTTCTTTTAATTGCTAAATAAATGAAAAACAAGTTTTTAAAAGGCTTAACTCTAGAATTTAAAAAAGACTGGAAATTATTATCTTTTAAATTATTTTTATTTGCCTCTTTTTTATTAATATGTGGGATTTTATTTTTTAGAAAAACACCAATCTTTTTTATATCTACATATGGGTTTTGGATTTTAAGTTTTTTTATTTACGAAATTTTAGATAAAAGTAAAGTTAAAGATAGATTTTCTAAGTCCTCTTCTATCTACATCTTAATTTTAAATATAATTTTCTTTTTAATGTATCTAATTTTATTTTTTCTTAAATTTAGTAATTTTACTATTTATTCTTTTGCAACTTTTATCTTTATTTTCTTCTTAGTAAGTGCAATATATTCATTTTTAATTTTAATTTATAGCAAAAAAAGCCTTTGGTCTTTAATACCCAGTTATGTTATTCTGGCCTTTTTAACTATAATCTTATTTGGTTATGTTTTTTCTATTATATCTGCATATCCTGAACAAGGATTAATTAATTCCCAAAATGAAAAAATGAATATTACAGCATGGGATTATGTTTATTTTAGTTCAAATAATTTTTACACGATGTCTTATGGTGATGCTTTTCCTTTTGGATTTTGGTTTAAACTCGCATCTACTTTAGAATTATTAGTTTCATTTATAATCCATATAATCATTCTTGGAGTAATTATCACAGAAATGGGAAAAAATAGTCCTCCTAAAATTAACTCTTTCAGCACCTAAAAAATTATCTTTTTCTTTTATTCTTCTTTTTTCTTGTAACAATAAGATAAATTATTTCAGGAATACCAATAAGATTTACAATCAGGAAAACAATAAACCAAACCAAATGATTATTTCTAGCAGATTTCCACATTGCTATTGCTGTCCAGTTAGCTTCCCAAATTGAGATAACAATAATTGTCGAGAGAGGAATTCCAAGCTGAGCCACTGCAAGAGCAATATAATCTACCATATACTATTCAAGGGGAAGTAGTTTAAAAAGATTGTTCTTGGAGGAGAATGTTATTGACGAAGAAATTATATTTTATAATAATAAAGGGTTCAAACAGCTATTTAGGCAATAAAAACTGAATTTTATTCTAATAACTTCAAAAATATCTTGCAACATATTCTTTCGATTGTATATTCATGTTATTATATATCAGTAAGTATAAAACTTTAAATAGTTCTCAAATTTCAGATAAAAACATTATACAAGCTCTTGGGATAAGAGGAGTTGTATATACAACATATTGTATACAATGGAATGCCCATACTGCACCGGAGCATCAAAAGTTACAGACAAGAGAAAGTCTCCTGAGGGAATAAGAAGGCGACGTGAGTGCCTGAAATGCAAAAAGAGGTTCACCACTTACGAAAGGCTGAGCCATGGCGAGTTTTTCATAATAAAAAAAGACGGGCGAAGGGAAAAATACGAAAGAAAAAAGCTTGAGATGGGTATTGAGAGGGCTTTTGAAAAGCGCCCTGTTGCCAAGGAAAAAATAACAAAGATGATAAACGAAATCGAGGAACAGCTCGGAAAAACAGGAAAAAAAGAGGTAAAGAGCTCTTTCATCGGAGAATTAGTCATGAAAAAAATAAAAAAGCTTGACAATATTGCATATATCAGATTTGCTTCTGTTTACAGAGATTTTCAGGATATCAGCGACTTCAAAAAGGTGCTAAAGGGAATTTAGCAAATCATTCGAAAATGAAAAACAAAAATAAATTTCAAATGAGGGAGCTGAGGGGATTGTAAATGG
>JAPLXX010000053.1 GCA_026395855.1 Candidatus Pacearchaeota archaeon
TGTTTAAAGTAATAAATGAAGAAAGAATATTCGCAAGACCCGAGTTTGTTTTGCAACCTGTTTGAAAAGAATAAAAAATTATAAATCTGCAACTATATTTTCTACACTACAATCAAAATTCAGGGGGTCTTTATCACTTCCTATTGCAGATGCCCTGTTAGTAAGACTTTGACCGATAGCAACCATTTCATCAACAACTTTTCTTATATCTGCACCATTTAATTTTGTTGGTTCCCATGCCTCTTTTCTCGGATCAATAACTGTAATTCCAATCTGGCTGGCTACATGTTCCCTTAAATCTCTTCTTTCTATTTCAACAGGACTTCCTTGAATAAGATAATTTGCAACTTGATATCCCATTGCAGATAAACATAAAAATCTTCCAGATTGTTTCCCAAGGAGAGTGCATTCTCTGGCATATTTACACTGTGTGTTCGGCCTTCCTTCAATACCACAGGGATTAATTTCTCTAAGTGCTTGGCCAATATAATTTGTCATCATTTAATCTTGGCTGTTTTATATTTAAACATTTAGATTATAGATAGATTATAATGTAATAAATATAAAAAGTCTGATTAATACTTTTTATTCATGAGAACCTTTGTATACTTTTCATCAAGCGCAAGAACCAGCGGAAATTTTGACATCAACAACCTGATGGATGCCGGCAGGCTTGATATTGCAATGCATGTTATAATAAATGCTTTTTTTCTTTCTCACAGCCTAAGAGATGATGTTGTTCTTCATCTGGTTTTCTACGGAATGCCAGATCCTCCAAAGCATATTGAAATCAGAGTGACCAAAGAAACAAGTTTAAGTAAAAAAAATGTTGCAGGTTTAATAAAAAAAATTCTTTACAAATACAAAGCAGGAAAGAAAATTGAAGCTATGCCAGGATGCTTTGTGGAAAAAAAGAGCTTTTTGCATGTTATTGAAGAGCTTATTAAAGAAGATAATGAAATATTTATTCTGGACAAGGAAGGAAAAAATCTAAGAGATGCAAAGATAAGCAAAAACAGCGTTTTTGTTATAGGAGATCACAACGGGCTTCCTAAAAAAGAACTAAAAAGGCTAAAAAAAATCGCTCAGACTATATCTATCGGCCCAAAAGTCTATTTCGCAAGTCAGGTAGTTAGTATATTAAACAACGAAATTGATTTAAGGGGCTTTTAGGTTCTAGCCTGAGAGCACTTTAATCTTTTGCTTATGACATATTCTATATCTTCTATAGCTACACCTAGGCGGTATAAGATAGATACCTCTTCCTTGATTTCTTCTGGTACATCTGCAAGAACCATTTTAGTTTCCATATTCACTTCTTTTTTGTGAGGGAAATGAATGCAAACTGGCACGAGTTGCGACATCATGCCAGAGGTGAAAAGAGAGGTTGAAATTCTTAATATATTCAAGAAAAGGGCTTATAAATCACTTATGAACAGATTGTAAAGAAACCATATATAGACTGCGTCTTCATAAGCTTTTTAAATAGCTTGCTTTTTAAACCTTTATGGTGAAAATAGTCCCAACGCCGGAATGGTTCATGGGCAAGGATGTAATGATAGAGGTTTTCAGCCTCATTGTCCTTATAATATTCGCAGTTATTGCATACAGATATTACAAACTAAATAGGAACAGAGGAATTCTTTATCTTGGCTCTGGATTTGGATTAATTGCGTTGGCACAACTTGCGACCATCTTAACAAAGCTGGTTCTTTATTATGATTTCGGACCAAGCGAGCAAATAGGGGAAGCTATAATGACAAGCCAGATTATGGGCTCTATTGATTTCTTTTATTATGCAGGATTTTTCTTTTATCATTTTCTTACTCTTTTAGGACTTTACATAATCTACAGGCTTCCAAGAGAGAAAAAATCTATTGGGGATTATGCCCTTATTCTGTATTTCATCCTTATCTCTACGTTTTTAAGCAAGGAATTTTTCTATCTCTTTTATCTGACAGCATTATTAATCCTTATTCTCATAGTTGAAAACTATGTGAGAATTTACAGAGAAAATCATTTTTTCAACACAAAGATTTTAATTGCAGCTTTCAGCATTCTTGCTTTCAGCCAGCTGATTTTCATCCTTTCAACAATCGATGTATTATTTGTTCTCGGAAACATAATAGAATTAATAAGCTATACTATATTGCTGGCTTTAATTATCAGAATTTGGAAATATGGAAAAGAAAAGAAGCCGCATGGATATAATATCAGATATGCTGGCAATAGTGCAGGAAAAAAACGGCAGCATTAAGCCGACACATCTGATGTATAAAGCTAATTTATCCCATAACCAGATGAAATTATACTTGGAAGAGCTAATAGGGAAAAATCTGATAAAAAAAGAAGAAATCAAGACAGGAATTATGATAATGATAACAAAGCAAGGCAGGGAGTTTTTATTCAAATATAACCAGATGCGAGAGTTTGAAAAAACGTTTGGATTGTGACCAGATAAAACTTAATAAATCCTTTTCTATTCTCTTTTAAGACTGAAAATGAAAAAAGCTGTCAGAGTTTATGTTGAAGGAAGCGTCCAAGGAATTTTCTTCAGGGCATTTGTAAAAGAAAATGCAGAGCGCCATAATGTAAAGGGCTTTGTCAGAAATCTGGAAGACGGGAGGATTGAGATATTTCTGGAGGGAAACAATGATGACGTTGACAAGATGATAGAACTCTGCAAGACAGGGCCAAAACACTCGGATATTAGGAGGGTTGAGGTAAAAGAAGAAAAATTCCAAGATTTTAAAACCTTCAAGATATTACATATATAAAATGGGACGGGAAGAAGAGATAATAAAAGAGCGTGAAAAAAAGCTTAGCGAGCTTAGAAAAGCAGGGGTAAATCCTTATCTTGCAAAATTTGATAAAAAGAATCTTGTAAAAGATTGCCTAAATGCCAAGTTGAATGCCAAAGTTAAAACAGCAGGACGAATAATGACTAAAAGAGAAATAGGAAAAATAACTTTCTCTGACTTAATGGATTCCTCAGGAAAAATCCAGCTGGTTTTCCAGGAAAAAGAAACACCTGAAAAAGATTTTGAATTTTTCACAAAATATATTGATGTGGGGGATATAATTGGTGTTGAAGGAAAAATAATAAAGACAAAAACAGGGCAGCATTCTATTTTAGTAAAAAGCCTGAGCCTTTTGACAAAATCTATTCTTCCCCTGCCTGACAAATGGCATGGATTGCAGGACGAAGAAGAAAGATTAAGAAAAAGATATCTGGATATTTTAATGAATCCTGAAATAAAGGAAATATTCATAAAAAAAGCGAAATTTTGGAGCACTATAAGGAATTTCCTTTTGGAAAAGGGTTTTTTAGAAGTTGAAACACCTATTCTGGAAAATTGCGCTGGCGGAGCTTCTGCAACTCCGTTTAAAACACACCACAATGCCCTTGATATTGATGTTTTTTTGAGAATCTCTATGGGAGAATTATGGCAGAAAAGATTAATGGTCGCCGGCTATGAAAAAACATTTGAAATCGGAAGGCAGTTCAGAAACGAAGGAATGGATATGGAACATCTGCAGGATTATTCCCAAATGGAATTTTATTGGGCATATGCAGATTATAACGACGGAATGAAGCTTGTTGAGGAAATGTACAAAAAAGTTGCAAAAGAAATTTTAGGAACCCTGAAATTTAAAACCCATGGCTATGAAATTGATTTGGGAAAAAAGTGGGAATTATATGATTATGAAGATGTTATCAAAAAATACACAAAAATAAATATTTATTCTGCAGCTGAAAAAGAAATCAAAAAAAAGATTGACGAACTAAAAATAAAATATGACCCTAGACTTGATAAATGGAGATTAATAGATATTTTATGGAAATATTGCAGAAAAAAATTGTCTGGTCCTGGTTTTTTGATTAACCAGCCTGTTGAAGTCTCTCCTCTGGCAAAAAGAAATTCCAAAGACGAAAGAAAAGTTGAGCAATTTCAAATTATTATTGCGGGAACAGAACTTGGAAACGGCTATTCTGAATTAAATGATCCTGTTGACCAGGAAAAAAGGTTTGAAAGGCAGACAGAGCTGAAGAAAAAAGGAGATACAGAGGCGCAGGAGCATGACAGGGAATATGTCGAGGCTTTAAAATACGGCATGCCGCCTGTATGCGGTTTCGGAATTTCTGAAAGATTGTTTTCCTATTTGATAGACAAACCAATAAGAGAATGTATAATCTTTCCTTTGATGAAGCCGGGGAAATAAAATGTTAAATGCTGAATTTTTTGACATTTTTGGATGTATCGGCTTTTTAATTTTATTAATAGCAGGGATGTCGATAATAAAAAAGGCTAAAACTCAAGCACTAATAATTATAATAATCAGTATAATTGGATTGATAGTTGATGGTTATATAGTTTTTACTAACTTTATATTAAAATAATACAATGACAAAGCTTCCACTTTCTCGCGAGCAGGCATGGCAACTTGTAAAAAAATATAATTCTCATGAGCCAGATTTAATTCATTATCTTGAAAGCGAAGCTGTGATGAAACAACTTGCTAAATATTTAGGAGAAGATTCTGAATACTGGGGAATGCTTGGCTTAGTTCATGATGTTGATTGGGGAATTACAAAAGAAAAAGTTGATACGCATTTATCAAAAATGCCCGAAATCCTAAAAAAAGCAGGGTTTGACAAAGAGTTTATTGAAATCATCTTAAGCCACGGATATGGTTTTGAAGAGCTTCCAGAATTAACAAATAAAAAAAGGACAAAAAGAGTTGAATATGCGCTTTCAGCTTCTGAAACAATAACAGGATTAATTCATGCTTATGCTTTAATGCGGGGAAAAAAGATTTCTGATATGGAACCAAAAGGCTTAATGAAAAAATTCAAAGATAAAACTTTTGCAGCAAAAGTAGACAGAGAAGTTATAAAAGAGGTGGAAAGATTAGGAATAACTCTTGATGAATTTTTTAAGATAGCTATAGAGGGAATTAAAAATATAAAAGAGCAGGTTGGCTTAAGTTAAAATGAAAATAATATCAAAAAAGTCTGGAATAATCTTGATGGCAATAGGAATTCTTATGCAATTCTTGAACATTATTACTTATGGTTATTGGGGAATAGATATTGATATCTGGGG
>JAPLXX010000022.1 GCA_026395855.1 Candidatus Pacearchaeota archaeon
CAAAAGAGTTTTATAAATATTCTTATCCTTAATAATTTAGTAATTTTCCTCAGTGTTTTAAAATAAAATTTTATTTAAATCTTACTTGAAATTTGCTCCAAGAATATTTCCAATATTGTCAACAGAGGGATATTCTTGGCTTGAAAAAACCATAAATGATGGTTGATAAATAATCGCGCCAGCTTTTTTGTCTGCAGGACCTGTTGTTGTAATCATTATCGGGTTAGCCATAACAGTTTCACCAACAGCCATAGAATCTGGGTGCCCTGTTCCAATAATCATATGCCCAAATTCATGTGATCTTGTTCCCCCTCCAGATCTAAAAGGATTTAAATATATTGTCCCCTTATGAACAAGGGTTCCTACTCTATAAGGTTCAGTTAATCCTGATGAACTTAAATTTGAATTTGGCGCAACAATAATCCACCCTTCATCTGGAACTATTCTTTGATTTGCACTGTCAAGACTATAATGCCCAAAATTTCCTATTAAGATGTCTTCTGAATGTATTCTGTTTTGAACAAGTGCATTTATATCGTTAGGGTCTAATATTTTATTTTTAATAATACCTTGCTGTTCTGGTGTGAATGTTCCATATGATGCTCCAAAAGGATTTTGGCTAAGAATTTCAATTCCCTGAAGTCCACGAAATCCAGGAATATATTCCCCATTAAAATCAAATCTTGTATTTGGAGCATCTGTTGCCAGTTCCCTAATAAATTGTACAAATGATTCAGGGTTTGATGCATATCTTCCATAAGGAACAGCACTCATTAAAACATTGCTTGCGTCTTTTCCAGGAAGAGTTATTGTTCTTACCCAACCAGAATAGCCGCCAGGTGTTCCAGGTCTTGCCTGTGCTAAAATATCTTCTAACTGAGACGCAGGGGTTGTTATTGTAAATCTAAAACTTCCGTCGGGGTTTGTTAGATTGTGCCCTTGGCTGTCTGAACTTCTTGTGAAAAGAGTATCATTTCCATTATAAAACATTACAGTGCCTGGAATTCCGCTGTTCGTTTCGCTATTTTCTAATCTTCCGGAAATCGTAGGCAAATCTATTATGTTTCCCTGAACAGCAGAACTGTCAATTCCTCCTTCAGGAGTTCCAAATCCAACTACAATTCTGTATGCTCCTGTGCTTTCTCCGAGAGCTTTTATTTTAAGAATGTCATTTACAATTCCTACCTGAGTTTTCCCGTCGCTAGATCTGGCAAAAATATAAGGAACAGGATTGTCTTCTGTGTTATTCTCTCTTGGTCTTGGAAGAACTGCAGAAGCAGAATCTCCTTCATTCAGATTTATTTGCACTCCTGAAAGATCTGCCGTAGGTTTGAAGTTTGGAACATCAATGCAGGCAGTATCTGGTGCCACACCGTTAGCTTCCAAAACAAAACAGGTTTGCCCTTTTTGATTTTGCGGAATTGATTCAGAATATGTTGGTCCTGTTATTGTTCTTGTGTTTGTTAAATTTCCATTATACAAAGTTTTTCTTGTGGCAGAAACCACATTTTCCAATGTTGCTGTATAATTTATATCAATATCATTAACTCTCGTAGCTGTTTGTGAAAAAGAAGGCTGCAAAACATTTACATTAATCGGTCCTGCTCTTGAAACATGCCCGCTAAAATCACGGCAATAGCTGCTTACAGCTGCTGGCTGCGTAAATGTAACAGCTGAATCAAGAGATTTTGTTCTGACAGTGTCATTGCCAATAACCGCATAAGCTTCAGCAATATCGCTTTCTCCGTCAGGATCTGTGCACGAAGATGTTACTCTGCTAATTACTTGGGATATTCCTTCTCTTGGGCTGGCATCTACAACAGATTGTGGTGAATAATTTATTTCAGGTTTCATAGGTCCGTCGCCGCATGCAACAAGGCCTGCCAAAAGCGAACTAAGCGCTAAAGTTGAATATAAATGCCTCGGAGAATGTCTTAAAACTCTTCCAGCTCTTGCTAACTCCTGATAAGCTGTGCTATCTTTGATACTGTTTTTTATTCTCTGTATAAGCCCTTTTTTCATGATAATTAATAGTGTTTGAAATATATAAACCTTTGGTTTGTTGTCACTTAATAGGGGGTAAAAGGTTAGAACACGTTAGAGCATCATAAAACTTAAATAGTGCAGCAAGGTATATTTTTTATGGCAATTAACTTGCTAGAGTTGGTCGGGGCAATCCATTTAAGTGAAGAAGCAATTCCAGAAGAGAGATTTAGAGCATACAAAGAAAGGGTAGAATCTTCCGCTTCCTCTGATTGTTGTTACGGAGCAGATTGTGGAGATTGCGATTGTGGGGGGTATTGTATTGATTCTGATTGTGAATAAATAGTCTAATCTCAAAAAATGGTAGATTTTCATACTGTTTGGTTTCCAGTACACTATGCGTGCAATAACCAATGTAAATGGTGTTATGTCCCACAGAACATTGTTGCGGAGAGAAACAAAACCCTCACAGATCAAAAAGAACAAACATTTTTGGAGCTTGTTACTGATTTAGGAGTTAAAAAGGTAATTCTTATTGGGGGAGAGCCCACTATCTATCCTGACTTAGAAAGATTTCTCTATAGAATAAAAGAAAAAAGACTTCACCCTGCTCTTGTAACTAATGGAAGAAGATTTTCAGATAAAGAATTTGTTAAAAGACTTATTGATGCAGGACTTAAATCAGTAACCTTTTCTCTAGAAGGGAGTACCCCCGAGGTTCATGATAGAGCAACACAAGTTCATGGAAGTTTTTATGAATCAGTGCAAGGAATGAAAAATGCATTGGAATACGGCCTTTCAGTTTCAACAGAAACAACGATGAGCAGGGAAAACCAGGGGGATTTAGAAAATATAGTTGATTTCTTAGAAAATTTTGGATTATCGCATAGGCTCTTTAATATATGTGGTCCTTGTTTATCTGATTTAGCAGAATCAAATTCTGCATTAACGCCACATGAAGGAGCGAAACTATTTGAAAAAGTCTATAAAAGGGCTAAAAAGAAAAATGTGAGGCTAGTCACTCCTGTACCGATTTGCTCTTTTGAACAGGAGTTATATCAAGATATGAGGAACAACCACGCAATTTCTCACGGATGCCATATATTATTTGGATTTAATTTTGTTTTAGACCCTAATGGCGATGTGCTTCCCTGCGTGCATTTCACAAATTATCCTTTATTTAATATATTTAAAGATGGAAAAGTTATTAGTGCAGAAGAATTTAGAACAAGATATGAAGATAAAGAAGGAACAAATCAGCAGTTTAGAAAAGCAATTAGAAGATATCCTTCTCTGAAATGCATTGAAGGCAATTGCTGGAATCCGTGTGTTGGGGGATGCCCCGTCTTCTGGTTAAAATATGACGCAGAAAAAGAAATAAAAGGAATTAAAAATTTATAATAAAATGGCCAAAGTAATCTTTAAATTTAATAAGGAGAAAGATTTGTGGAATATATGGGATACTTGCAATTCTAAATCAGAATTATCAGAGGAATTTAAAAAACAGATTCCTGAGGCGGTCTTAAATCTTTGCAAAGGGAAAAAATTTGAAGAAGTAAATGACAAATTAGGACGATATCAGCAAAGAATTCATTCAAATATTCTTATCCCTTCTATTGTAAGATCATTTAATGAATCATGGAAAGAAATAAATGACTTATTTTTTGAGCGACTTGAAAAATTAATGAAGAAGTCATTTCAGGGGGAAAAAGTTACTGGATATTTAACTATTATTTCTAGGTGTCCTTATAACTACAATGTAAGGGACCCCTCATTCTATGTACCTCTTTTTGGAGGAATTCCAATTGCTATGAGAACAACAGGACATGAAATTATGCATATACATTTTCACAACACTTATTGGAAAGAAATAAAAGAAAAAATAGGAGAAAAAAAAACTTCTGATTTAAAAGAGGCCTTGACTGTTCTTCTAAACTTGGAGTTTAAAGATTTGTGGATTATTCCAGATAATGGATATCCTCAACACCAAGAATTAAGAAAATTTATAGAAAAAACATGGAAAGAAGTCAATGATTTTGATTTGCTTCTTAAAAGATGCATTGAGTATTTAAAATAAATTTTTCTATTAAAATAATGAATATAAATTTGCCCCTATTGCGACACAGGTTTTATCCCGTGAGCCTACGCAACTTTCTTAAACTTCTTGGCTTTAATTAAATCATGGCGGTAAAAAAGCAACATCCAAAGAAACAACAGCAAAAGCAGATAGCAAATTTTGCGCCTGATGCTGACGAGGAAACACTCAGGCAGTTTAAAGCCTGTTACTCAGAGCCCTATGTTTTAAAAGCAGCGTTGATGCCAGATGCTCACGTCGGTTATGTCGCCCCAATCGGCTCTGTTCTTGCTGCAAAAGATTATATTGTTCCTGCATGGGTTGGTTATGATATTGGCTGCGGGATGACAGCTGTAAAGCTCCCAAAAAATGCTTTAGTTTCTCTTAGAAAAAATTCTGAAGAAATTTACCGGGAAGTAAAAAAAGGAATTCCAATGGGTCTTGGTGAAATCCATAAAAATGAAAGAAAAATAACAACTGAAACACAAAAAGAATTTCAAAATATTCTTGTCAAATTTAAAAAAGGCCCATATAACAGGCAGGTTCTTGAATTTCTGCAGTCAGGGAAAGCCCTAAGAAATCTCGGAACCCTTGGTTCTGGAAATCATTTTATAGAAATGGATTTTGATGATTCAGGACTCCCGTGGATAGTTATTCATTCAGGCTCTCGGGGTGTTGGTCATAAATTTGCAACATTTTACATGAAAAAATCTTCGGGAAAAACTCTTGGTTTCGAAGCCACATATCCTTTTCTTTCAAGCTCTCCTGAAGGCAAAGAATACCTGAATCTTCTTGACTTTTGTCTTGAATTTGCAAAATTGAACAGATTGGAAATTGCCAAACAGATTATTCTTGCAGTTGAAAAAGTTCTTAGAAAGAAAATTAAATATGCTATTTGGACAAATAAAAACCATAATCATGCAATCAAAGAATCAGGGCTTTTTGTTCACAGAAAAGGTGCAACCCCTGCAAAAAAAGGCGAGCGCGGAATTATACCTGCAAATATGCGCGACGGCTCTTTTCTCGTCGTTGGAAAGGGGAACAAGGATTTTATTTCTTCATCATCGCACGGCGCAGGAAGAAAGTTAAGCAGGGCAGAAGCAAAGAGGAGAATAAATCCTGATTTGTTCAAAAAAGAAATGCAGGAAGCAAAAGTCACTGGAAATTTTTCCCAAAACCTGATTGATGAAGCTCCGGAAGCATACAAAAATATTTACAAAGTTCTTGAGCTCCAAAAAAGCTCAATAAAAGTTATAAGCCATCTTAAGCCGTTCATTAACTGGAAAGGCGATGAAAAGAGGAGAAGATGAGTTTATTTGCAAACTTATTAATTTTAAAAATTAATGGCAAACAAATCCTTGTGTTACTCCGCCAACAGGGGGGGTACCGCAGATATTTCCACCACCATCAATTACAGAACTTGAGGGATATATAGATGGATAATGATCATCATTAGGATAATAACCACCAAAGCCAAAATCATTGTTTGTAAAAGTATTATTACTTGCAATAAATAATTCCGAACGTCCAATTCCCGAAATACTATTCATCATTATAGAAGCAGAAATTATATTCCCCCCAACATTTGTAATGACATTACCCATAAAATTATTGTTAGTAAAATAAATAAAATTTTCCCCAGGCAAAAGATCGCCCACTCGTGCAAAGGAAAATAGTTGATTGGAATTATTAATCCTATTATAAGCATAGGTGTTATTCTGCATACTATTCAAAATATTTCCGCAAAGTCCTCCCCAGGCTGTTTTTATTATATTATTACTAAAATTATTATTTTTGCTAAGAAAAGCAGTGTCAATTCCGCACCACAAAACGTTTTGAATAGTGTTTTCAAAAACAGTATCTTCGGATTCGTTTTGAATAAGAATGCCGTATTGAATACCAAAAGGATATGTTTCAATTCCTGTTACAATATTATTTGGACCATTTCCATAAACAAAATTGTTTTTAACAGTATTTCCTGTGCCATGAATTAAGTTAATGCTTGCTGACTTGATTCTTGTTGTCCATAACCAATTAAAGATATTATTTTGAATTATAATATCATTTGAAAGAGATTGTTGATAAGTAGTATTAAGAAAACTATTCCCCATTATTAAACCATTAGAACTTCCTTGAACTTCAATCCAATTAATATCGATAAGACCTATTATTCTGCAATTTTTCAGAGAAAAATCAGTTACATTTATTATCTCAATGGGTATCAAAGAAGTAGACAAAATAGTTTTATTTGCACAATCTATGTAAACCTGACTTGCATCATGAATATTAAGACACGAAGTCGCATCATTTCCAGTCAAATTATTCTGCAAAATATAACTTCCTGGAGAATTTATCTCTCTGCATGTTGTGATTAAAATTTGATCAACAACAGGACAATCTCCGGGACAATTTGAAGTAGTTTCTCCGGTATCGCAAGTTCCGTTGTTATTGCAAGCAGCACCCCCGCCAGGCGGCGATTCCCCTGTATCTCTTCCGCCAGATGAGCCGCTTCCACTAGGTATTGTGGCAACATCTGTTGGATTTCCAGATGATTCTTTTCCAGAACTTGTTTGGTATATTGGAATGACAGAAACGCTCGTTAAAGTTGACACATTTAAATTTGTCAGGGTAATTATAATGCTTTTTGTCTCTAATTCATCTAAAGAAACATTTTCCCTTATAGTCTCTGAATCGGTTCCATTAGAAAATATAAAATTCATTCCGACAAATTCTCCTTCACCCACATTTCTCTTAACAGTAATTATAGCATCTTGGCCATCTAACTGAACACTTTTTATTTCTAAATCAAGTGAGTATAATCCCAATTCTGTTTGTTCTGCTCCGCTTTGAATCACATTTCTTATAACAATCCAGACAATACCAACAGCGACCAATGTCAGAAGAATAATTATTAATGTAGCCACAATTGCAGACAGACCTTTTTTATTATTCATATTATTTCTCCCAGCAGAATAATTTTAGCAATTTCGGGCTGTAAGTTTCAAGATTAGCGCTGATTACAACAGACTGCGAATATATTGACTTTTCAGGAAGGTTTGTGCCAGTATATAAGCAGGAACTGTTTGTAGAGCAGATTTTTCCGATGCATTCAAGATAACTTGGGGTGCTTTCATTTATTTTTGCCTTTGTGATGTTGGCAGCTGTGTCAAAACCCGTCCATTCTACAGGAAGATTTGATGCATCAATGCCGATTATCTCGTCCCTGACAGTGCTGTTTAGCTGAATTTCTCCTAGCATAGATATCTCGTCGTTGTACGCTTTAGAGGAAAGATTTTCTTCCTTACTGTTATTTCTTCCTATGACCAAAAGGGTAATCCCTGCAATAATCAGTATAGCTGCGAAAGTCTCGACTATTCTTATCCAGACGCGTTTATTTGTTTTTTTTAGCATTTTTTAAGGTGTAATCTATTTTTATTAATAATACAACTCAATTTAGCCGAAATAACTTTTGTCATTTAATACTTTTAATAGTACTTATCAACGGCCTCCAGCATTAAAATTTTTCTAATCAATATTTTCATTTTACCACACCACCACATCAATAAAGCCTGTTTCTCTTTTTGAGTCTGTTTTTATATACTGAACAGGAATTCTTTCAGAATAAATATTTATTGTTGCATTTATTCCAGGAGTTTTTATTTCTGTTCCGTTGTTGTAAATGAAAGCAAAGCCAAATTCATCTCCC
>JAPLXX010000044.1 GCA_026395855.1 Candidatus Pacearchaeota archaeon
CTCTCCCCCTCAACTCTTAATCTTCTCAAAGAATGCCCTCGCTGTTTCTGGCTGTCAGAGCATAAAATCTGGGCAAGGCCCATAGGCATATTCCCAAGCCTGCCAAGCGGGATGGATGGCGTCTTGAAAAGGCATTTTGACAAGTTTATGGAGCAGGGGAAACTGCCGCCTGAATTATGTGATAATTCAGAATGCGAAAACCTAAAGCTGTTTGATGATAAAACTTTACTTGCTGAGTGGAGAAATTCAAGAAAAGGATTATGGTTTGAAGATAAAGACGGCAATATTCTGCACGGCGGAATTGATAATTTGATGATAAACAAAGCTAACAATAAGCTTATAATTCTTGATTATAAAACCCGCGGATATCCCCTGAAAGAAGATACTCATGAGCACTATTATGACCAGCTAAACATTTACGCTTTCTTGCTTGAGAAACTTGGGTATAAAGTGGAAGATTTTGCCTATTTGCTGTTTTATCATCCCAAAGAAGTTTTGGAAACAGGCGAAGTTGTGTTTAACACAGATTTAAAGAAAATGAATATAGATGTAAAGAGCGCAGAAGCGCTGTGGAAAAAAGCTTTGACTTTGCTTAACTCAGAATGCCCTGAAAAAGGCTGTGAGTGGTGCCAGAGGTTTTAATAAAAACCCCTGCAAAACCCCCAGGTAGGATTTATAAACACCTGTTCATTTTATTAAACATATGTTCAAAGAATTAAACACCACCAGGGTCTTTTTTGAGTCTCCAAACAGAGAGTTTAATGTCAGGGAAATCGCAAGAATGATGAAAAAAGCCCCTGCAACAGTCAGCAAAGAGCTGAAAGAATTAAGCAGAAAGAAAATTCTTAGAGAGAGAAAAGAAAGGCGTTTTAACTTTTACAAGGCAGATATCGGCAGTGAGGCTTACAGGGATTTAAAGACCTATTATAATATAAGAAAAATAAGAAATTCAGGGCTTATTGAGGAATTAAATAAAATTTATCTAAAGCCAACAGTTATCTTGTTTGGTTCTGCCTGCCAGGGAACAGATACAGATACAAGCGATTTTGACCTGGTGGTTATAAGTGAAAAAACCCCTAAATTTCAGGCAAAAGAGTTTGAAAAAAAACTAAACCATGAAATACAGATGTTTAATATAAAAAGCATTAAAGATTTAAAAAACAAGCATCTGATAAATAATGTTCTTAACGGCATTGTTTTGCAGGGAGAATTAAAATGGACTTAGATGACTGCTATAAAAAGGAATTTATCAAGAAAACAAGAATAAACACAAGTTTAATCAGCTCGTTAATTGAAATGTCTGCTGTAAACGAAAAAACAGTAAAAGAAGCTAAAATCAGCGAAATTAACATTTCTTCCTACATTGTTTTGGCTTACGAATCTTTAAGGGAAATTTTAGAGGCAATCTGCATTTCAAAAGGATACAAGGTGCTTTCACATGCATGTCTTGGGGAATTATTGAAAGAATTAATAAAAGATTTTGATTTTAATGAATTTGACAGGCTAAGATATGCAAGAAACGGCGTAAATTATTATGGCACAAAAGTAGAGCTGAAACAGGGAAAAGAACTAATAAAAAAAGCATTTAATATGAAAAACGATCTTTTAGGTAGATATCTCAGGAATTTCAGATAGGATCTTTCTTTCCCTTACTGCCTTATCTTCCCCTCCTGCCACTCTTTCAGCACCTGCTTTGCTGTGCGAACATCATCTACAAGGCCGTGCTTCTTGAGAAAGTGAAACCGCTTTCCGAGAGCGTCGAGGAGAATTTCTGAATTTCCGCAGGCATCAATTTTATAATGATTTTCCAAAACACCTGGATATTCCTGCATGATTAAATGCACAACCATTTCTGGATTTTTTGTCCTGTCCCAGGTTATAGCGCCTATCTGGCTGTGCTTTGACAAAAGCTCGTTTGTTTTGTGGGTTTTTTCATCCATAGGGATTATGCCCGGAGTGTCAATCAGATAAAGTCCATCGCCTATCTTTAATTTCTGGATTCCATGCGTATGCCCTGCCTCTGGAGATGTTCTTGAAACATGCTTTCCTGTAAGAAAATTGATGAGCGAGCTTTTTCCTGTGTTAGGATATCCTATAATTCCTATATTCACTGTTTCAGAATTTATTTTCTCAGCTTCTTTTTCTATAATCTCCAGGAGCAGTTCTCTTCCAGCTTTTTCCCCTTGTTTGGAAGAGAAAAAAAGCTTTGGATTTAAGTCCTGCAATTCAATATTTTTCTCTGTTTCTTCCTGGTTTATCAGATCAGATTTGTTAAGAACATATATCAGTGGCTTGTGCAGTTTTTTCACCTTTTTTTCCAGCTCGTGATTTCTTGTTTTTTCTATGAATCTTGCGTCCAGAATCTCAAGAATGATATTTGCTTCTCTGACCACAGAATCAATTATGGCATGCACAGACAGCTTGTGCTTGTTGGTATGCACGCTTTTTCCCCTCATGGGCTTTGCTTTTCCGATAGGATTTGCCATGAGCGATAAAAATCCAGAAACTACTTAATGCTTTCTATCTTTTTCTTTTAATAATATATTTCAGAAACGTGCATCATTAGCTCTTGCAAGCAAATCAATATAGTTTCTTTCAAAAAATTGGGTAATATCAACTCCCTCGCCAGTTGCTTCTATTTGGCTAACCATTTTAGCAGCCAAGCCTTTACATTCTTCAACTACCTTTGAATCCAACATTCTAGAATAAGCTCTTATTGTTCGTTGATTAGGAGTTTCAGACGATTCATCAGACATTTTCCTCTTTTTTAACTAACTTCTTTACTCAGGCATTTTAGCTTATTAAGATTTCTATACTCTGATTTCAGATTGCCCCATGAGCTTTCCAAAATCCTTAAATAATGCTTTTGCCTGCTCTTAAAATGGACTCTGTTGTTCTTGCAGCATTGCTTGGAGGTGTTGGAGGCCTGACAAGGGGGTTTGTAGGCTTGCTGAAAGCGCTTTCGCTTCGCAGAAAGATTCTCTGGCCATATTATGCAATAACAGTTGCGATTGCAGTTGTTATCGGAATTTTTGTCGGAATAATTTTCAATTTTGACACACGCCTAAGCCTTCTTGCAGGCTATGCAGGCACAGATATTCTTGAAGGAATTTACAAAAGCTTTTCTGTTCAGAAAGTTTATGTGAAAAAAAGGTAAAAAATGAAAATAAAAGAGGTATGTGCTTCAAGCTACTGGTTCTTAATAGGAGCTATTCTTTTTATAATAGCAAGCGTTAGATATTATGCAATAAAAGATATTACAGGAGCAATACTAAATATTATTATAGCTCTTTTCTTTTTTATAGGCTACAAAGTTCAAATTAAATTTAACAAGCCTAAAAAAAGGTAAGCAATAATGAAAAAGAGAGGAATCAAATATCACATTGTGCACAAGAGCAAGCTCACTTTGCTATTGCTGTTAAAAGTTGTTTTTCTCTTACTCTCTTTTTTTGCAGTAATGCTTGCTATCTCTATTATTCCCCCCTGGGTAAATCTTGATAAAATATCTCTTTCAAGCATAATCATCTTTGCCATTGGATTGGCATTGGTTATTCTTGTATATTTAATTATGATAATCAGAATATTAAAAGTATTAAAATTCCAGTAAAAATGGCTAAGAAAAAAGCAAAGAAAAAATTAAGGGGAATTAATGGGTGGCTGATTTTGCCGATGCTTGGTTTCATGATTGAGATAGCAATAATCCTTAAAAATTTGATTCAAAATTATATTAGAACAGAAATTATGATTCTTGGTCTTGTAATGATTGCCTTTTATGCTTTAACACTAATTTTCTTATTCAAAGAAAAAAAGCAAACCCCTGTTCTTGCAATAATTGCTTTATGGCTTGGTTTTGCCTATGCTCTTCTTAGCAATTATCCCTCGTCAGGCTCTTTTGTTGCAGACGGGATTGGCGCTGTAATCTGGACATGGTATTTTAATGTTTCAAAGAGGGTGAAAAATACATTTGTGAAATAAAAATGCCAAGCATAACAATAAATATTGATGAAGATGTGAAAAAGATTCTTGATAAAAGAGCAAAGAAAAATCTTTTATCCCTAAGAGAGCAGATAGAAGATATTCTCAGGCAAAGTGCAATAAGAACAAAAAGCAGCACATCTTCTGATGATGATGTTGATGACAAGCTGGTGGGAATTTTTTCAAGAAGAAAGAAAGCCAGGAAAAAGTAGATTTTTTCACTCTGGCGTAATTCTGATATATTTTTAAAAAAGAAAGTTCTTAATTTTTCATGATACTGAGCGAGGTTTTAATAAGATTTTTTCTTGTGTTTGTTTTGTCTTTTATTTACGGATTAAACAGGCAGAGAAGCCACAAGCCTGTTGGTTTCGGAACTTTCATTCTTATTTCTGTCGGTGCCTGCGCTCTTGCTGTTATAGCTGTTGATATGAATCTTGAAAACAGCGTTGGAATTATAGGGGCAATTGTTACAGGTATAGGTTTCCTTGGTGCAGGAGCTTTAATAAAGGAATCTGACAAAGTTTTTGGCTTCACGACAGCTGCAAGCATCTGGTTTTTTGCAATTTTCGGATTGTCCATAGGGCTTGGTGAATACCTTAATGCGGGAATAATTTATTTAATGGTCTGGGCTGTTGCCATATTTGATAAATATCTTGAAAAAAACGCCATAGGCTCTTACAGAAGAAAAATAGTGATTCAGACAAAAGGGCTTGTTCCAAAAGAGGAAATCACAGGTGTATTAGTAAAGCATACAACAGACTTTTATCTCTACAGCACACTTCTCAATAAAAAAGAAAAAACATCTTCATTCACTTATGTAATAGAAGGCCCCAAGAACAAAATAGAGGGGCTTCTCAAGTCATTTTACAGCAAAAACTGGTGCCTTTCTGTAAGGTTTGATTAAAATGAATTTTAATGAGCAGTGCTACACTATTCTTAGAAAAGTTCCTAAGGGAAAAGTTACTACATACAAAGCTATTGCCCACGCATTAAAAAGCAGGGCATACCGTGCTGTGGGAAATGCAATGAATAAAAATCCATATGCTCCGAAAGTTCCATGTCATCGCGTTGTTAAAACCAACGGAGAAACAGGCGGTTTTGCTTCTGGAGCAAAAAAGAAGATTTCTATGCTGAGAAAAGAAGGCATTGAGATAAAAAAAGGAAAGATTAATTTAGACAAATACCTATATAAATTTAAATGAAAAACAAAAAGGTGATAATCTTGTCTTTAATAGCTCTTGGATGCATAGCTTTAAGTTTTCTTTTCAGCTGGCTTTTTCTTATACCTGTTGTTTTTATAATTTTTATAAATCAAAAAGAGCTTTTTTCAGGTAAAAATAATAAGAAATCGAAAAACTAGAATTTTATAAACTTAAAGAGACTTTATAGCAGATGAAATGCATAAAATGCAGCTATGACTCAGAAGATAGCAAAAAAATAAATGAAGAATTTTTATGCGAAATCTGCAGGCATTTCGCTCCTGATGATAAATCTTCTTTTGAAAAATACATAGAGGAAAAGGTTGACCAAAAGGCTTTGGAATCATTCAGAAAATATTCTAAGCCAGGAGAAAAGCAAAAAAAAGCAATGGTAAAACGTGCAATAAAAGGAAATCTTATGTCAAGAGCGCCATTTGGCTATAAAATAGAGGATAAAAAACTCATTCCTGCTGAGAATTCCAGGGAAATAGAGGAAATCTTTGAGGAATTTGTAAGGGAAAATATAAGCCTGAACCAGCTTGCAGAAAAGCATCATTTTTCTGTGAATGGCTTAAAGAAAATACTGAGGAATTTTACATATATCGGAAAAATAAAATTCAACAACCAGATTTACGAAGGCAGCCACATGCCAATAATCTCCTCAACGCTTTTCAACCACGTTCAGAATAAGATTGAAAGACTGGGAATAAAATAATATTTAAAAATAGTATATTCTATATCAGATTTCTTTTTAAACTATTTTTTATTTATTTTTTATAGGAGTGAAAAAGAAGAATGGGAAGACAAGAGACTAAGCACAGAAGAGCTCTGGAGAAAATTGCTTCCAGACCAGGAATGTTAGGGCTTGATAATGTTATTTCTGTTTTAATTGAGGCAAACCTTATTTATGATGGGAAATTGATAGCACAAACAGATGTAATCTTTGAAATGAAGGAAGGAAAAGTTGAATTAATTGAATACAAAAATAATGGAAATGGGGAAGAAAGAGCCAGAAAGCAATTAGAGACTGCAAAATGGTGGTATGGAAGAAACAGAAAAGACATTAGTCCAGAAAATATTCATACAAGAATAATTTCTGGAACAGATCCACAATATAGAGAGTTATTAAGATAAAATCTAAGCTAATTTAATTTTTTTGATAAAATAAAAATAACTATCTCTGAAACTTGCTCATGCTCTTCTGCAGTTTTGTGAAAGGAAATGGCCTGAAATTGCTTTCAAATATTATATATCTCTGAAAAACATAATACTGGGTGTTCCATATCTCGCTCATTTCTGCAAGATTTTTCATTCTTTTTGCCTTGAAAATTGCATAAAGAAAATTTATAATAGCAAGAACAATCACAAAATATCTCCATATGCACAGC
>JAPLXX010000038.1 GCA_026395855.1 Candidatus Pacearchaeota archaeon
AGCCGCCATAAACTCTCTCTGGATGATTTATCCTCCCAACACCACTTGAAAAAGATAAAACCTTACAGTGCAATCCATTTGTTCCTGGAATGCTCCAATTGCATATATCACGGGGTTCGTCCACAGGGGCAAGTTCTTCTAAAAGTTTTCTTTCAATTATTCCTATATCTCTTGGTTCGTTGATTATGGCGACAATATATCTGTACCTAAGTCTTGTTTGTTCTCCTTTATCTATAAAGCGATTCCATCTTACCTGCCTTTCTACCATAAAAACTCTAAATAAAACAAATATATAAAAATTTATCAACTGGAAACTATAGATAGAAAAAAGCATCAGTGGTTTAGTGGCAGAATCTCGGCTTCCCAAGCCGGGGACCCGGGTTCAATTCCCGGCTGATGCATACGACATGAACTTCTTGTTCATGGAAGTCATCGACATGAACTTCTTGTTCATGGAAATTATATATTGCTGAACAGAAGATTATATTAAGTTAAATAATCTATTTTTTGATTATAGAGGAAAAGTTATATAAATAAAAGTTTTTACATATAAAATTATGTTCGGAAAAAAGAAATGCAAAAGGTGCGGGGAAAAAATCAGCGATAGTTACAACTTCTGCCCTTACTGCCAAACACCTCTGAAAGATATGTTTGACAATGAAGACTGGGGGCTTTTAGGCAAAAATGATTTTGCAGAGCCAGAAGAAATGAAGCTTCCAATAGGATTAAACACCCTGTTCAATACGCTTGTAAAAAACTTGAATTCACAGATGAAAGAGCTTGACAGCAAGCAGGAACAAGCTCCTAAAAAAATAATTTCAAAAAAAAGCGGGGGGATAAGCATTTCAATAAGCACATCAGGAGACAAGCCTCCTGAAATAAAAGTCAGGAGTTTTGGGAATGCACCTGAATTCAGTCAAGGAAGCCAAAGAATAAAAGAAAAAACAGAAAAAATAAAGCTTCCTGTTTCTGATTCCAAAAAATTTGTAGGCTTGCCGAAAAAAGAGCCTGAAACAATGATAAGAAGGCTTTCAAATAAGGTGGTTTATGAAATAAAACTTCCAGGAGTTAAGACCGTAAAAGATGTTTCCATAATTCAGCTTGAAAGCAGCATTGAAATAAAAGCTCTTGCAGATAAAAATGTTTTTTATAAAATAATCCCAATAAATCTTCCAATTAACAGCTATAATCTTTCTGGCGGAATTCTGACTCTGGAACTTGATTCGAAAGAGTAATCTTTTGATAAGTTTTATAAAGAATTAGAGCATTATTTTGATATGAAGTTTCCTTCTAATATTTCTATAGAACTTGCAGAAGAAACTGGTTGGCATATCGGTGATGGAAGTATGAATTTTTATAAAAATCAAGGGAAATTAAGAGGATTTTACCAGCTTCGTGGACATATTGAAGATGACAAAGAGCATTATGAAAAAAGAATTAAGCCATTATTTGAAAAATTGTTTGGAACAAAAATAAACATAAGAGAAATGCCTTCAACAAGAGTTATTGGTTTTCAAATATGGAACAGTGAATTAATTAATTTCAAGAAAGATCTTGGACTTCCTTTAGGGTATAAACATCAGATAGAAATTCCAAAAATTTTCTTATCTAAAGATAATCTGAAAAAAGCAATTATTAGGGGGATATTTGACACAGATGGGGGGATTTATTTAGAAAGAAAAAATAATAAATTATATCCGCGATTATCTATTACAACAATTTCATTTAAATTATCAGAACAATTATTAAAATTATTTTATGACTTAAATCTTCGTGCAACTAGATACTCACAATTATATAATAAAGAGTTTAATAGAAAAAGAAGTTATATCCTAACAATTAGAGGAGTGGAAATGTTCCATAAGTTTATGAAAGAAATCGCTCCAAAAAATCCTAAGCATATTAGAAAATATCAAGGATTCCTGAACTCACAAAACTTATAAATATCAATTTTACTGGTTAGATATAAGAGCCCGTAGATCAGCCCGGTAGATCGCCGCTCTGATAAGGCGGAAGTCCTCAGTTCAAATCTGAGCGGGCTCATTTTATTTAACAAGTTTTAAAAAGCATTTTTTTCTCAATAAACCATGACGAAGACAAAAGAAACAAAACCAAGAGAAAAGAAAGTTAAAGTTAAAGAAACCAAAACAGAAACTACAGCAGAGGCTAAAACTATCACATCTTCAAAAGGAATGTATTATTATATAAAACAAGCCTGGAAAAAACCTGACAATAAAATTCTTAGGGAAAGAATGACTGAGTGGCGGGCTTCTCCTGCATTTACTCGAGTAGAAAAACCGCTTAGGCTTGACAGAGCACGTAGCCTTGGATACAAAGACAAAAAAGGCTTTATCATTGTTCGCGTAAAACTAATGCGTGGCGGGCATAAAAGATCAAGACCTAACAAAGGAAGAAGAGGAAAAAGACTTCATGCAAGAAAAAATCTGAGAATGAATTATCAGGAAATTGCAGAACATAGAACAGCAAGAAAATACAGAAATCTTGAAGTTCTGAATTCCTATTATCTCGGAAAAGACGGGATATATTATTTCTTTGAGGTTATCCTTGTTGACCCTGAACGCCCTGAAATAAAAAATGACAAGACAATTTCCTGGATTGCAAAGCCCGAAAATCGAGGAAGAGTATTTCGCGGCCTCACAAGCTCTGGCAAAAAGTCCAGAGGATTGAGGAAAAAAAGCAAAGAAGCAAAAAATCGCCCTAGTTTAAGATCTAATGAACGGCTTGGAAAATAGGCTTAAAAACTTCTAATTCTTATTTTTTAAAAGGAGAGTAACAAAGATTACTTGACCCAATCTTAAAGGAGGTTGATTGTCAAGGAACCTTGGTTCCTTACAGATGATATATCTAAAGCTCGCAGAATTTTATAATGAAGCAGGAAGCACGACAAAAAGGCTTGAAAAAACAAGAATTCTTTCGGATTTTTTAAAAAAGATTTCTGAAAAAGACAAAGATGTTCTTTATCTCATGCTTGGAGATATTTATCCAGAATACGACGAACGCAAAATTGGAGTAAGCAATCAGATTGCAATAAAAGCTATTTCAAAATCAACAGGAATCAACGAGACAAAAGTTATCCACGAATGGAAAATGCTCGGCGACCTGGGAAAAGTTGCAGAAAAGCTGACAGAGAAAAGAAAGCAGGCAACATTGCATACACACCTTCTGACAACAGACAAGGTTCTTGAAAACTTAAGAAAACTTCCAGAACTTGAGGGCAAAGGAACAGTTGGAAAAAAACTTGCATTAATAACAGAACTTTTGGCATCTGCTTCTCCCTTAGAAGCTCTTTATCTGACAAGAACATTGCTGGCTGATTTAAGAATAGGAATCAAGGAAAGCACTGTAAGAGATTCAATGGCAGAAGCTTTTTTTGAATCTAAAAAAGAAGCAAAAAAAAGAGTACAGGACGCTATAGACAAAACAAATGACCTGGCATCTGTTTTTGAAATAGTAAAAACAGGAAAACTTGAGAAATTAGACAAGCTTCATCTTGAAATTGGAAAGCCAATAAAGGTTATGCTTGCACAAAAAGCAGAAAGCATAAAAGACGGTTTTGAAAAAGTTGGAAAACCATGCGCTATAGAATACAAATACGATGGTTTCAGGCTGCTTATTCACAAAGACAGAAATAAAGTTATCTTATTCACAAGACGGCTTGAAAATGTTACAAAGCAGTTTCCTGAAGTTGTTAATTACATAAAAGAATATGTGGATGCAGGTTCTTTTATTTTAGACTCAGAAGCTGTCGGCTTTAACAAAAAAACAAAAGAATACAAGCCCTTCCAGGATATAAGCCAGAGAATAAGAAGAAAATATGACATAGAAAAACTCCAGGAAGAACTCCCTATTGAAATAAATGTTTTTGACATACTCTATTACAACGGAAAATCAATGCTGGACGAGCCTTTTGAAAAAAGAACAGCTATTATCAAAAAAATAATTAAAGACCATCCTTATAAAATTATTTCCTCAAAGCAGATAATAACAGATGATGAAAAAAAAGCTGAGAAATTCTACAGGCAGGCTCTTAAAGACCATCAGGAAGGGGTTATGTTCAAAAATCTGAAGACATTTTACCAGCCAGGAAGCAGAGTTGGCCATATGCTGAAGCTTAAGCCAGAAGCAAGAGATCTTGATTTGGTAATAACAGGCGGAGAATACGGAACAGGAAAACGACATGGCTGGCTTTCAAGTTTTATTCTTTCATGCAGAGACAAAAAAACAGGAAAATTTTTGGAAATCGGAAAAATGGGAACAGGAATAAAAGAAAAAGCAACAGAAGAAACAACTCCTGACATTTCTTTTTCAGAGCTGACTGAAAAGCTCCGTCCTTATTTTCTTGAATTAAAAGGAAAATCAATAAAAATAAAGCCAAAAATTGTTATTGCTGTAACATACCAGGAAATTCAGCATTCTCCGAATTATGATTCAGGTTTTGCCTTAAGATTCCCAAGATTCATGGCTCTGCGCCCTGACAAATCTCCTGAAGATGCATCAAATTTGGATGAAGTAAAAAAAGATTTTGAAGACCAGAAGAGGAATTGGCGATATGGATGATTAAAATGGGAATAAACTTAGCAGTTTTAGGATTGATTTTTGATATTATCGGAGTTCTTATATTAACTTTAGTAGCCATTATTGATTACCCCCATCAAAGAATTTTTGGAGAAAAGAAATGGTGGAGAAGATATTGGTGGGAAGGTTGGAGACCTATTTTTAAGATATGCCCTCCTTCAGAAAAATCAAAATGGAAAATTAAATGGACACATTGGGTAGTTGCATATGGAATTATTCCTCCAAAACATCAATGGAATATAATTGGATTTCTATGCGTTTTAGCGGGATTCATATTGCAATTAAAATTTTACCTGTCTTAAGATTTTTGTGTAAAAAGTAAGCCAAATAAAAAATCCCCTTATAAACCTTTATAAAGCCCCTCGTCTGTTCTTTATAAAGCAAAATGACAAGCACATACAAGATACAGAACATTGTTGCAACAACCTCTCTCGAAAAACCGATTCCTTTGACAAAACTTGCAAGAACACAGCCAAACACAGAATATAATCCAGAAACTTTTCCAGGTCTTGTTCTGCGTGTTAAAGAGCCAAAATCAGCTGTTCTTGTTTTCTCGTCGGGAAATCTTGTCTGCACAGGAACAAAATCAATAGCACAGGTAAAAAAGGTTATTCAGGCTGTTATAAGACAATTAAGGAAAATAAACGTGAATATAACAACAAAGCCAAAGATAACTGTCCAGAATATTGTTGCTTCTGGAACAATAAATCTCAAGCTTAATCTTAACTTCCTTGCCCTTGAAATGGAAAACACAGAATATGAGCCAGAGCAGTTTCCAGGCCTGGTATACAAGCTCATAGAGCCAAATGCAACTTTCTTGCTGTTCAGCAACGGAAAGCTTGTCTGCACAGGAACAAAAAACAAGCAGCAACTAGAGTTCAGCATGGCTCAACTTTTGAAAAACGTAAAAGCTATTCTGAAGAATTACGAGAAGTAAGTTTCACCCCTTTCGAATAATTCACAATTCTAAAAATATTATTTTCCACAGGCAACATAGCAGGGTAAAAATACCATTTTTTTATAATAAAGTATAAAAACAAGTCCTATCACTTCTAACTACTTAAGGAAAATCTAAAATGGAAGAAGCTCAGCTTTCAAAATCAAAAAACGAGGAATTGATGATTGAAGCAAAAGGCTTCTTTGATTTTTACAAAAAAGATCTTGGTGAAGCTATAAGAAAAGGGAAAAATGCAATTGTTCTGGATTTTATGAAGCTTCTGGAGTATTCAAACAAGCTGACAGAGCAGATTCTTGTTAACCCTGAAGAAAACATAAGAATTCTTGAGCTTGCTGTTGAGGAAAAAGGGCTTATAGAAAATGTCAGGGTAAGATTTGTGAATCTTCCAAAAAGCCAGGAAATAAAAATAAGAAATCTGCGTTCAAGAAATCTCAACGAAATGATTGTTGTTGAAGGAATTGTCAGACAGGCGAGCGATGTTCGTCCGCAAATAGTAAACGCAAAATTCGAATGCCCTAGCTGCGGAACAGTTCTTGCTGTTCTTCAGATTGAAAAAAAATTTAGAGAGCCATCAAGGTGCTCATGCGGAAGGCGTGGAAATTTCAAGCTCATAAGCAAAGAAATGGTAGATACTCAAAGGCTTGTTATTGAAGAATCACCAGAAGCACTCACAGGCGGGGAACAGCCAAAAAGAATGAACATTTTTCT
>JAPLXX010000026.1 GCA_026395855.1 Candidatus Pacearchaeota archaeon
TGACATAGAAGAATTTAATCCAAAATCATTCCTCTCAAGGCTTCTTGGAATGGGTGATCTGGAAGCGCTTATGGAAAAAATAAGAAGCGTGACAGATGAGGGCAAAGTTAAAAAAATCCAGGAAAGCGCTGAAGAAGGGAAGCTTTCTCTTGAAGATGTTATAGAGCAGGTGAAATCAATGGGCTCTATGGGTGGCTTTGAAAAAATAAAATCAATGATACCTGGTCTCGGCACTGCAAAAATTCCTGAAAATGTCCTTGAAAATCAGGAAGCAAAAATATCAAAATGGGAGCATATATTAAAGTCAATGACCCCTGAGGAAAAATCAAACCCCGAAATTCTTGAAAAGCAAACTTCTCGCATTGCAAGAATTGCAAAAGGAGCAGGTGTTCACGGAAGCGATGTGCGTGCTTTGTTAAAGCAATACAGCATGCTTAACGAAATGCTTAGCTCTGGCAAAGGCATGGATATGTCGCAGGGAATGAGCCAAAAACAGCTTCAAAAATTCGCAAAAAAATTCGGAAAAATAAAGAAGATGAGGTTTTAAAAAATGATAAGCATAGATACATTATTGAGCAGCGTTGTTATTTCTGTTATTCTAAGCTCAGCCCTTACTTATTTTTTTACTTTGAAAAAACTTAAAAAAAGTATTATCTTCAATCAAAAGTTTAAGTTTTTTCTTATTGTATCCAAAAAGTTAGAGGAAGAAACAACGGATTATTACATTGGAATTAGAGAAATACTCAATGCAAAGGGGGATATTCAAAATAAATTAGAAAAATTTAAAGAAAAAATAGAATTCCATGAGAAAAATTTTGGTTTTAATAATCTTGCATTATTTAAATCTAAAGAAGTGCTTGATGCTTCGGAGAAATATTTTAATACAATAAATAATGTGGGCAATTACATTAGAGAAATAATTGCTAATAAAAGGGAGAAAAGCAGTTTACTTGATTTAAGAAGTGAAATGATGTTTAATATGAATCATATGATAAATAGTATAATAAATTTCGAATTAAAATGAAATACACATATCCCCTTCTTTTGGCCTTATTTCTGCTCGCATTAATAGCATCAGCTATCCTCTCTTTTGTGCCGACGCCAGAGGTATGCAATCTTGAAGCAGGATGTTACACTGTTCAAACTTCATCTTATAATTCTATTCTTGGAATTAAAAACAGCTATCTTGGAATGCTTGTCTTTTTAGCAGGAATTATTTTGATTTATTCTCAGATAAAAAACCCCTCTTTAATGAAAAGAAAATTAATATTAGCCATGACAATTGCAGGAGCAGGCATTGCAATTTTATTCTTGGCAATTCAGATGTTTATTCTTCATGCATTTTGCAAATACTGCCTTGTAGTTGATTTAAGCATGATTGCTGCTTTGGCAACAATTCTTTTTCATTGGAAAAAATAATATGGCGTATAAAATTCTTCAGCAAGGCGCAGAAGCTGTTATTTTATTAAAAAACAAAGGTATAATAAAAAGGCGAATAAAAAAATCCTATCGCCTCAGTGAAATTGATGAGGAAATCAGGAAGCTGAGAACCCGTTCAGAGGCAAAGCTTCTTGAAAAAGCTTCAAAGATTATTGACATTCCAAAAATCAGTAAGGTTGATGAAAAAACAAAAGAAATCTCAATGGAATTCATAGACGGAAAAAAATTATCAGATAACCTTGATTCTTTCCCTCTTGAAAAACAAAAAGAAATATGTCAGGCTCTTGGAAAAAGCATTGCAAAACTTCATGATGCAGATATAATCCACGGCGACCTCACAACAAGCAATATGATTTATGTTTATGATAAATAAAAAAGCTAGTGAAGGAAAAAAAGGTGATAAAAGTTTTAAAATCTTCTTCATAGATTTTGGCTTAGGATTTATTAGCCCAAAAATAGAAGACAAAGCTGTTGATTTGCATTTGCTAAAACAAGCTCTTGAAGCAAAACATTTCACACACTGGTATGAACTTTTTAATGAAGTATTAAAAGGATATTCTTTCTCCAAAAACTCAAAACAGGTTCTTAAGCAGCTAAAAAAAGTCGAAGCCCGCGGCAGATATAAAGAAGCTTATTAGAAATCCTTATAAATTCTTACCGGTTTTCTTTTACAAAGCCCAGATTCGGCCAAGCTTGGACGAAGCTGTGGAAAGATTTACAAAGTAAATCTTTGTTCAATCAAAGATTGAACCTTTTTCGAAGAAAAAGCCCCTTAGTTCAGCGGTCAAGAATACGAGCCTTTGAAGCTTGTGACCCAGGTTCGAATCCTGGAGGGGCTATATTTATAATCAGGATTTGATAATCAGTTTAAACGCAAGGAAATTAGAAAAAAACCTTGGTTGTTTTCATTCGAATCCTGGAGGGGCTATTGTATTTTTTACCACCAATATGCTTAAAAATCATTCTTCTAAAAATAAGTATATGTCAGATGATCTAACACAATTAACACGAGATGGTCTGCCTGTTGTTTCTGAAGAAACAATCATGCAGGTAGCCGAAGAATATCATGGTATTGAGAGGAATCAAGCAGATAGTGTTCTCGATAGAATTATCCGTTTGGAACATGTTAAGAGGAAAATAGATGAAGAAAATCCAGAAGTAACACAGTTTATAAGTTTGCTTATGTATACTACTCCTAACGAAGAAATAGCACGTACTCTTAAACAAGGTGCCCTTCTTATTTACGAACTTCTTAGAAGACAAAGCGCTGCTGACAAACAAAGAAGAATTGATGAATCTTACAGATCTACCTAAAAGCACTGTTATAAAATATTTCTCTGTTAATTTCAGGCTTTGTTGGAACCATTCCCCTGAAAAAATTCATAATTCCCTTTGATTCATATTTCTCTCCTGTAATTGTCGCGGCAAATTTCATAAATTCTTCGCTTCCTTTGGAATTTGGCTTGAAGGTTGTTGAAGGCTCCATATTCGAAAGAGCTCTCAGAATATTTGTATCATAGGGTATAACAGCAAGAACAGGAATATCTAATGTTCCTTCGATATCTTTCAAAGAAAGCTCAAAATCCTTGTTATGAACTTTATTAAGAATTATTCCAGATATTGGTGTTCCTCTTTGTTTTGCAAGCTTGGCAGCTTTCAAACTTGCACTCATTGTAGGATGGTCAGGAGTTGTTACAACAAAAACTTCATCAGAAGCAAGAATAACAGCAAGAGTTTCATCATCAAGAGATGGGGAAGAGTCAAGAATAATTACATCATATCTTTTCTTTATAGAATTCAGATGATCCTTCAGCTTAAGGGGATTTACTTCAATTTCTTTGAAAATAGAAGCAGGAATAACATCTAGATTTCCAGAAGAATACACCGCCTCTCTCAATCTGGCATTTCTGTTTAAAACATCATGTAGTGTTTTTTCAGGCTCAATTACATTCAAATGAAGCCCTAAACTAGGGGAAGAAAGATTACCGTCGACAAGAAGCACTTTTTTCCCCAGTCGCGAAAGCGCTCCTCCAAGTGCTGTTACAACACTGGTCTTGCCAACACCTCCTTTTAGGCTCACAATGCCTATTGTTTTGCCCATTAAAAAAGAAAGTTTTTGATATTTAAATATCTTTAACTCGACTGCACTCAGGCAAGTTTCATATTCTCCCATATTTTACTCTTTTTACTATTGAATACACAAAAAACTTTAAAAACGAACTTCTTCATCTAAACTAATGCCAAAGCCAAAAAAAGAAAAAAAGGCAGAAAGCCAAAAAATATCTGAAAAAGAATTCGAGACCAAAGTTATAGACCTTTCAAAATCTATGACTTCTGAAAAAATAGGGGAAGCCCTGAGAAAACAGGGAATTCATCCGAAAGAATACAGAAAAATTTCAAGAATTTTAAAGGAAAAAGGACTTTATATTAATCCTGATGTGAAAAATATGGAAGAAAAGCTAAAAAAAATAACAATACACAAGGAAAAAAATATTCAGGATAAAAGAGCAAGAAGAGAGCGGGAAAGAATATTTTCGCTTCTAAGAAAGCAGAAAGCATATCACAAAATAGCTTAAAATCTGTTATTTAAAAATGAAAAAAGAGGAATTTCCTTTAAAAGAAACCATCAAAAACGCTGCTGAAAAATTTCTGGAAGCTACAAAAGAAAAAAGCGTTGTCATTGTAAGCCATTTTGACACAGACGGAATTTCCTCTGCTGCAATAATGATTAAAGCTTTGAAAAAAATGGATAAAAAGTTTTCTGTAAAAATCTTAAAAAGACTGGAAAAGGATTTTATTTATCAGCTTGAGAAAGATAAGCCTGTTATTTTTTTGGATTTGGCGTCAGGGATGCTTGATTCTATAAAAGACGCCGGGATTAAGGAGGTTTTTATCATAGATCATCACGAAATTATCCAGGAAGTTCCTGAAAATGTTACAATTGTAAACCCTATGCTGTATGGAAAAGAAAACATAAGCGGTTCTGGTTTAACTTATCTATTTTGCAAGGAGATAAACCCTGAAAACAGCGCTTTTGCAAAACTTGCTGTTCTTGGAATGATCGGAGACCTGATGGAATCTCATATAGACAAGCTTAACAATGGAATTCTTGAAGAAGGGGAAATAAAAAGAAAAAGAGGATTGCTGTTTTATCCGTCAACAAGGCCGATAAACAAAGTTCTTGAATATAATTCCCAGCCATATATCCCGGGAATTACAGGAGATTCTTTGGGAGTTATAGAGCTTCTGAGAAGCGCCAGCATAGAGCCTGTAAACGGGAAATACAAAAGCATAATAGAGCTGACAGATGAAGAAATGAAAAAAATAGTGACAGCTATAATGCTGAGAAATCCTTCTACAAAAAATAAGGAAATAGTCGGCGATATTTTTCTTCTGAAATTTTTCAACAAGCTTGAAGATGCCCGGGAGCTTAGTGCAATGATAAACGCCTGCTCCAGGCTTGATGAACCAGAGGTTGCACTTCAGTTTTGCATGGAAATTCCGAATGCCAGAAAAAAAGCAGAAGCTATACATGTAAAATACAAGCAGCATTTAATTTCAGGGCTTGATTTTGTGAGAAGATCTGTGGAAAATGCAGATAAAATCTCCGGAAAAGGCTTTTTGATAATAAATGCAAGAGACAGCATAAAAGATACTGTTATAGGAACAATTGCAAGCATTCTATCAAACTCCTCGATATATGAAGAAGGAACAATGATTACAACAATGGCTTATTACGAGAACAAAATAAAGGTTTCTGCCAGAAATGTCGGAAGAAAAGGAAGAAATGTCAGGGAAGTTCTGAATTCTATAGTTGAAGAAATAGGTGGTGATGTCGGCGGCCATGAATTTGCCGCAGGCTGCATGATTAGCCAGGAAAAAGAAAAAGATTTCATAGAGGCCCTGAAAAAAAGCTGTGAGATAGAATTGGTAAAGATTTGAAAAATTCAACTAACTAAAATAATTTTCTAAAAAAATCTTTAAATTTCTTGAGGGGGGACTTTTTTTCAATTTTACAAATACTTGAACATCCGTCTCCAGAAATATTATTTCCATCATCACATTTCTCGGTTCCTTCTATTACTTTGTTGCCACATTGAGCAATATTAATCCAAGTTGGTTCTGAAAATCCAGAATTGCCTGCGTTATCCTCTACATAACCACAAACCCATGAAGAAGAATTTAATATAATAGAGAATCCCCCAACCATTCTTCTGCTTCTTGGATTGTTTTGAGTATAAGAAGAAATATCTACGGGGCATGCAACTCTTCTTCCTCCAGAATACGAATTTAAATAATATTTGTAACTAGACGCATTGCATCCGCTTTCATTATCTTGACATGAGATAAAGACCACCTTTTCAGATAAGAGAGAAATATTTAGTGAAGGAGGTATCATATCTCTATTCGTTCCTGCTGTAAATATGAGTTCATTAGAGTTTGCTGAGATTACTGAAATTTTCATTCCATTCTGGGTAGTAAAATTATCTCCAGGAAGTAAAAAAGAGGCACCTAATGAATCATAGGGTTCACCAGATGAATTCTTCGCTGGATGAAAGTCTCTTTCTAGAGGACTAACATCTAATAGGTAAGTTTCAGGAGCAGAAGACGTGAGATAGTCTCCATTTCTATTGATTAAAGGTTCATCCTGAACCCAATTGACCATAAGACCCCCATTTTTCATTCTATCACTTATTCTATAAGTTGTTTCGAAAACATCAAACCCATAAGGAATTCTATATTCTAAATAATATGTTCCAGTGTAATTGGTCCCGTTAACAATTCTAAAAGAGGGTATTTTTGCTATTTTTGCCCCTGTTTTTTCCAAGGGGGTTAGGGTATACATTTCGGAACCATGAATAGTCAGAACATCAGTTGGAGGTATCCAACCAAGTAACTCTTTGGAGTAGGCGTTAAAATGTTTAGCAATTGCTTGTCCAGAGCCCATCACATCAAAAAGATTGCCATAATAAAAGATGACACAATTTTCAGATAAATTTTTATTTTCACATTCGAGATAATTAGCATGACCTAAACCAAAATTATGCCCAAATTCATGTATCTCAAGAAAAGGATCAAGTTCCGAGGAGAAATTAATATCTTTTATATCATGCCAACCAACAGATACATTATAAACTTGATTATTATAAGAATAAGATGTTTTACCTGTGGTTCCCTCCGCAAAAAAATTTGGGCAAGTAGCTCCAGAAATAAAGAAAAAATAAATGTGATCATATGTAAGGAATTTTGGACCTTCGTAAAAAATTAATTCATCCAAATCAGAAAAAAGACTTGGAGAACCACAATATGCATTATTGGGATTTTTATCTCCCTCTGAAGTTCGATTAAGAATATACCAATTACTTATACTTCCGTTTATTGAAGTTTTTTCATAAGAAGCTTCCTTAAAATATCTATTAATCGTATTATTTTCACCAAAGAAATAGTTCTTTATTTCTTCTCTGGTAAGTTGTGGTTGTGGTGAATCAGGATATCTTATGAGGATAACTCTTATCTGTTCTAATGTTTGGTTTGTATTTGTTCTAGTCTTTGTGCACTGC
>JAPLXX010000058.1 GCA_026395855.1 Candidatus Pacearchaeota archaeon
ATAGGATTGTTATAATAATCTTCAGAGAGCTCTTCGCCAAAAGGTTTATTTTTGTCTGATTTTAATTTTAAACTTTCTTTAACTTCTGATGGAAGTTTTACTCTATAGATTTTTCCTTTATGATGAACTTCCTTAATTTCTATATGTCCTTTTTTAACTAAATCCCTAATAGATAAAACAACAGTTCCAGGACTTAATCCCTTTGATTTTGAAAGTTTTCCTTTTGCTGGTTTGCTAACTTCTTTGGCAATAGTTCTATCTCCAACCTGAATAGAATTTTTTCCCGTTTCAAAATATGACCACCGAAGAAGATAATTATATATCGCCTGTTCTGTAGGTGTTTGCAAAGGAGAAAGATAGTCAATCACATCTTTGAATATTTTGTTTAATTCCTTTTCATCCATAAAAATATAAAAGAATATTTTACTTTTAACCTTTTCTACCAACCTTTAAGGTAACAAAGAATTGTTAAGTGAGCTTTGATGAATATTTTAATATAACAGAACTTCGACCTTAAGGTTATATCACAATAAAGAGGTTACTTATTATTAACTTATCTATTGATTAAATCTCCCTATTAATATATAATCTGCATTAAATCCCTTCTGCATCAAACCATCTTCAATAAAGCATCTTCCTATTAATATATAGCCTAAACCTTAGCTATAGAGAAAACTGTTTTTACAGCAACCACTATTGTTGCAGGGACAAACAGAAACAGCAGAACACCAAGCACAGAAGCCATTATTTTTCCGACTTCAATCCCGCTGACAGTAATGCCTATTAAAGAAACATTAGTTGCAAATCCCTGAATTCCTGTAAAGCTTGCAAGCAGGGTAGCTACAGATGCAAAGAGGAATGTTTGGACATCTTTCTCTGCAACAAAATAGCCGACAATTAATCCAAGGATTATGATTACTATTAATATAAATGGATCTATTGAACCTCTTGTGAAAATTCCAACTATAATAGCCAGGATAATTCCTATTAAAAAAGCCCAGGCACCTACAGAACTCTCTCTGGATTTTATAGCCATCTTTTTGCCGTTGATAAAAAGCTCTGTGAACTATATAAATTTTTTGAAGAAATTTCAAAAATCTCCCAAATAATTATATTCTTAAAAACACAAATCTTTATAAACCATAGTAACTGCAGAATGATTACAGAAAAATGAGTTCAAAAAGATTAGGCTTGTTCGCATTGAGCGTTTTCACATTGCTATTCGCAATGGGAATGGCTAGTGCAGCAATAACCTTGAATCCCGTAACTTACACTGCAAGTATAAATCAAGGAAGTTCTGGTTCTTTTACTTTTACAATATTTAATGATGGTGGAACTGGAGCGCAGACAGTTCAAAATATAACTATTGTTTCTTCAAATTTAACTATTGTTTCTTCAAATTTAACTTCTGGTTCAAATATATTACAGAACAGCCAAGTATCAACAGCAAATATCCCTGCCTCTGTTGCACCAAATATAACAAGCCCTGCTATAACAGTTACAATAGCTATCCCTTCAGGTCAAACTACTGGATTATATGCTGGAATAATAAATGTTGATGGTGTAAATAATCCTGGAGCAGCTGTAGCAACAAAAACAATAACTCTCTCTATTAATGTAACTTCTTCAACTCCAACAGAAATAACAACCTGCACTGCAACAGGAAATCCTGGAGACTTAAAAATCAAGAAAGTAGATTTCACAAATAACGGGCTTTCTTCAGGCGTAACTTTCGGTGAAGATGACCAATGGTTCCCATTTGAGGAAATTGAAGCAGAAGTTCAGGTAAAGAATGATGGAAACGACGACCTTAACAATATAGAGCTTGACTGGGGAATTTATAATACAAAAACTAATGAGTGGGTAATTGAAATGGATAATTTAAAGGAATTTGACCTTAAAGACGGGGATACAAAGACAATTACAATACCTTTCATAATTGACGACGGAATGGACATGGATTTGTCTGATTTAAGCGACGGAGAGAATTACAAATTTTATGTAACAGCTACAGGGGAAGTTGACAATGATACAGCTCCTTCAACCTGTGCAACAGATTTCAAATCAACATCTATAATTATAGAAAGTGATTTTGTAATTCTTGATAATATTCAAATGCCTGAAACAGCTTCATGCGGAGAATCTGTGACTGTAACAGCAGATGTCTGGAACATAGGAGATAACGATCAGGATTCAGTTACTGTTGATGTTTTTGGCAAAGAAAGTACATTGAAATTAGATCAAAGCATTGACGCAGGAGATATAAATGCTTTTGACAAACAAGAAATATCATTCACATTCACTGTTCCTGGAAATCTTGATGAAAAGACTTATTTGATAAACTTCGAGGTAAAAGATGAAGACGGCAATACATACCAAAATGATTTTGATGATGACGAATCTGTATTTTCAGCTCCTTTGAAAGTTTCAGGAAGTTGTTCCCTGGAATCACAGATTGCTGTTGCTGCAAACATAGCTTCTGGCGGATATGAAGGACAAGAGCTTGTTGTTAAGGTAACAATAACAAATAATGCTGATGAGCAGAAAACTTACACATTAAGCGCGGCAGGATTTGAAGATTGGGCATCTGCATCATCTCTTGACCAAAGCTCAATTATACTTAACGCAGGAGAATCCAAAGATGTATTAGTAACACTTGATGTAAGCAAGAACACAGCAGGAAGCCAGATATTTTTCCTTGTAATGACATCTGGAAATGAAGTATTAAGGCAGCCTGTAACTGTTTCAATCCAGGAAGCAAAAGGATTATTTGGAATGACAGGAAATGTCATTTCAGGAAGCAACTGGTATGTTTGGGCATTGGGTGTATTGATTTTGATACTTATCCTGGTTATAATTCTTGTTGCAGTAAGAGTTGGAAGAAAGTAATTCTAAAAGAAAATGGTATTTGATATAGAAAAAATATTAACAGTTGGATTAAGAGATTGGGCTGATACCAAGAGACTTCCTCCAGCCGCTTTAGATGATTATGAATTAGTTGGAGTTCATGTTGAAGTTCTTACTACTAATGATGATCTAATTGGAGTTTTTGCGGGGAGAGTTCCCGAAAACACAAAAATTGTTGTTGGTTATAGAGCATCTGTTTCAGAAAAATATGCCGTTGCATCAGGAACAGCATTGGTTTCTAAAGTCTTCCCAGAAGTATAAAATAATTTTTATATTAGACAGAGGATTTCTTAACGCCCTTTAAAGTGTTTTATAAATAATAACTCCTTTTGAATCTTAAGATATTTAAGCAGGAATTTTTGTTAGTGTTTTGGGCATAACATTATTTTATCTTAAGCCATCTACTTACTGCTCTTAACTCAAATTATTTAAACAGATTTTTGTTCTATTTATTATGAATAAAAAAGGAGATGTCTTAGGCATAATTGTTAGGTATGCTATCTTAATTCTTGTCGCAATTCCAAATCTCTGGCTTTTTTACAAAGTATTTACGCCATTAACAGTTTATCCCTTATATTTATTATTGAGCATATTCTACGATGTCTCTATTTTAAATTCAACTATTCTTTTAATAAACCAATCTATTCCCATAGAGCTTATAGGTGCATGCGTAGCAGGCTCTGCATATTATCTTCTCCTTATTCTGAATCTTTCCACAAGAGAGATATCTCTGAAAAAGAGGATAAAAATGCTTTTATGGGCTTTTGGAGCATTTTTAGTGCTGAATATTTTAAGGATTTTCCTTCTCTCGCTTCTTGTAATTTCAAACTCTAAATTTTTAGAGATAACTCATAAGATTTTCTGGTATGCTCTGAGCACCATTTTTGTCGTGGCAATATGGTTTGCAGAAGCAAAAGCATTTAAAATAAAATCAATTCCCTTTTACTCTGACATAAGGTTTCTGTACAAAAAGCAGAGGTAAATAAAAAATGCTTGAAATAATTTCTTCTTTAATTGACTCACTTATTCTTTTTATAGGCAGCATAGGATATTTGGGAATTTTTATTGGTATGACAATTGAAAGCTCTTTTTTTCCTCTTCCGAGCGAGATTGTACTCATCCCTGCGGGAATTTTGATTGCAAAAGGAGAAATGAACTTTTTTTTAGCTTTTATCGCAGGAGTTTTGGGCAGCATCGCAGGCGCCTGGATAAATTATTCTTTGGCATTATTTCTGGGAAGAAAAACATTTGATTTTTTCATAGCCAAATATGGAAAATTCCTTTTTATAGGAAAAGAAGAAATAAGAAAAACAGAAAATTATTTTAAAGAACATGGAGAGATAACAACATTTACAGGAAGGCTTATACCGGTTGTAAGGCACCTCATTTCTCTTCCTGCAGGATTTTCCAGAATGAACGCATGGAAATTTACATTTTTTACAGCATTGGGGGCTTCTGTTTATACAATATTTATCCTTGGTGTAGGTTATTTCTTCGGCAGCAATGCCCAGCCTGTTCTAAAAATTGTTACAGGAGTATTTCTAGTTATAATCTTTGGAGCAATTACAATATACTATTTGAGAAATAAGAAAAAAAAGTAAGAATTAAGCACAATCAGCTTAGTACTGTTTCATTTTTTAATATCTTATTGATTTTTATAAGAGTCTCAACCATGAATTTTTCTGTTCCTTCAAGGACCTCGCAGTCTTTTATGTTTATATTGTAGCATGCAGGGCCTATTTTTTCTATACTTGTTTTATTTCCTGGCTGCACTGTGACAAGGGAATATCTTCCAAGCAAATCGCAGGTTGCATTTTCATCCCTGATTACTTCTGTTCCTAAAATCTGGTATAGTCTGTTAATATTAGCAGTTCCGATAACTCCCTTACCTTCACAAGATAAACTGTCGTCAGCGTTTAAAACCATTATTTCTTTAAGAGTAATATTTCCGTCAAATTCCACATTTAATTCTCTCGGATCATTTCTTAAATAAAAATTATAGTCATTAGTTTTTTGGTAAGGATATGCAACTTTAATGATTGTTCCATTCACTCTCACCGGCAGGGATGTTTTATAAGTGACCAGGCATGGCTGGGAATCGCAAAATTTTACTTTTTCAAATTTAACACCCTTATAAGTGAAATTTCCAAGGGAATTTGAGATAACAACAAATAAAAAAACTGCGATACTTATAGTGAGAATCACCCCTAAAATGCTTTTCAGAATTTTATTTTCTTTTCTTGCTTGTTCTGCTCTGCCGGCTGTTCTTTCTGTTGCCTCTTTTGCATTTACTTTTGCTTTTTTATTGTATTTTTTCATTATCTCACCTTATTTCCAGAGCTTTAAATAAAAACCCATCAGCAATGCTGGTTAAATTTTCTTTTGGACCTTTGATTAAAACACAGCTGTTATTCTGAACTATGCTGGTAATATCACTTTCTTTGATTATTATAAAGTTATCGCTGCAGGTCTTTACAGGAATATCTTCTGTGCAATTCATTTCTTTAGAGCATGCTTTTTGCACCCGTTGCGCTACTAACCCAATATTTCCTGCAACTTCTATTTCAGCTTCTTCATCTTCTGAATAGATGTAAGCAGGTTTTCCCTGATAATTGCTTAGGGGTTTAATTCCTGTCCCGATATTTTCCACTTCATTTGGATTATATCTAAAAACAAAATTTCCTAAAATCCACAATCCATTCTGGTTGATAAACTTAAAGCCATTGTAATCTATTTCGCTTTCAGATTGATTTCCTGTGGAAGCATTGTCGCTTCTTCCCTGAAATGCAAAGCCGATAGTGCTTAGTATCATTACAACAGCCAAAACAACTCCCGCAATTATCCGGTTTCTCTTTCTTTTCCCTGCCTCATCTTCTTTTGAAACTAATCTTCTCATGTTTATATTGTGTAAAAAGATATTTAAAAGGTTAATGATGTTAAAATCTTTTAATTTTTATATACACCTCTTATTAATTTAATCTTGGTTTATCACGCCGAAATTAACATGCCTCTAATATATTTTTTAATAATACAACAGTTAATTGTTTGTTTACACTTAACTTAAACTTATTTTTATTATAAAATCTGTTTTCCTATAAGGTTCTTATTTAAAATATTTTTCCATTAATTTCTCTACCTAACTTCTGGCTCCAGCCAGAAGTTAAAAAAAAGAAAAATAAAAAAAGAAAAATAAAAAGTTTACTTATGCAACGACAAGTGTAGCTTCTGTTCCAGATGTACCTTTGTAAGCCTTGCTTGTATCAACGGTCTTTGTTCTCAAATAAGTTGCAGCATTTGTTGTATCTGCAGCTTCATAACCGGCTACAAGAAGTGCTAATTTGCTTGTGATGCTTGACGTAGCGTAGCTCTTTATCAAGAACTGTCCTGAACCAACGCCTGTTGCGCCAGTCCATGCAGATCCACAGTAAGCCCCACCGACGAGTGTTGCAGCAGCTGAATTAATACAGCTACCTCCAACAACGACCAAATTCTTTGAATTGACCGTGCTTATTTCTGAATCTGTTACTAGAACATCTCCGATAGATCCTCCGCCACTGATAACTGCATCAGCTTCTCCGACAAATATTTGTGCATAGACCTGACTTACAGGATATGTTATATCAACACTAAACTGGTCAGAATCACTTTTATCTGTTGTGACAAATGTTCCAAACCAGTCAACTTCCTGTTCTATATCAGTATCACTTGCTAATGTTGCAGAATAATATCCTTTTGTACTTGAGAAAAGGACATCATTTACACCAACACCAGCTGCACTTGTTCCTGCAGGATTTGTTTCAAGATCAACCACCACTGCGTGGTATAAAGAATCATCATCTTTTCCTTCAAAGATGATTACTCCTGGTTGGTCTATATTAGCTGTTCCTTTAGGCTCTGTGACATAAATTCTTGTTACGTTAGTCGCTGCAATAGAAGTGAAGTTGTATATTAACTGACCAACTGTAGCAGTTGTATAGTTTGCGTTTGCGGCTGCTGTAGAACTAAAAACAGTTCCTCCAATTGTCCATTGACCCACTACATTGTTATATGATATTGCAACTCCTGTATATCCGTCACCATCAGGTAACCAAAGCTTACTAACATCTAACTTACCTGTTGCTCCAATACCTGACATATTTAAATTCAATGGTTCATACAAAGCAACTAATGCTCCGTTCTCTGTTTTTATCGTAGGGTATACGACAAATTCTGTAGCAGCAGCATCACTTGTAGGGTATTTTATGTAAGCCCATCCCTCATCGCCAGAACCTTGGAACTTTACAGTATATCCTTTTCCTTCTACATATACTGTACCTGTTCCTTCACTGGCAAAAGATGTATCATAGGTATCTCCGCTGATAACATCCTGGAATTTAACCTTATCATCTGTGTAAGAAGTTCCAGTATTGTTGTAAATCTGGGTAACTTCAAGTAAATGTCCGTAGTTTTCATTACCTACAACGACAAATTTATCTTCAGTAAGGTTAGCTCCTTCATAGACAAAGATAGTTTCATTATTGTCATCTCCTAAGAAGAGCTGACTGCTTGCATTGTGTACAAAGTCAAATGTCTTTGCATTTCCAGCATCATCTGTCATTGCCAGAGACATTGTATCGTCTCCAACAACTTCTACAGCAATTGTATCTCTGTCTGCGCTATCTAATGGAGAATTTAATCCAGCAAAGTCAAGTTTGAAGCTCCCGAATACAGGATCTATAAAACTTGCGCCTTGAAGAATAGCGTCATTGCTTGAATCAGGTTTGTAAACAGCAATAGTTAGTTCTGTTAAATCACCTACCTGTTTTGTTGCAGTTCCTCCGAAATAAACCAATGTTCCGTCGATAGGATCTGCTTCAGAGCCAGATGTAACAGTTGCGCCTGCCTCAAAAGTCAACTTTTGAGCACCTGCAATTATACTTGCAGACAGCTTAAGATTTGTTTCATCAGCTGTTTGAACGCCTACTTCTAATCCCTGAATCTTTTTTGAATCAGATTCAGAAACTTCTTTGCTTTCACTAGCTCCTGTACTGTCTGTAACCTTAATAGTTGCAGCTGTATCAGATGCAGAAACCAATTCAATTGTGTAAGCTGCATTGTCGATAGTTACTGTTGCGCTAGGGCTATCACTGTCTAAACTCAATTTTTGAGCTTCTTTCAGTAATACCAAAGTGTTTGCGTCTGTATCAGAAGAAACAGTGAAACTTTGACCGAACAAAGTTAAACTTTCTCCCTCTGAGTCAGCATGGCTGAAATTTATAGCAGGGAAAGTAACAGATGCATTATAAAGAGGCTGTGTTGAACCTCCTAAACTAATTCCTACTTCAGGGTCATTACTGCTTTTTGGCTGTTTTGCAAAGATAACTTTGCTAGACGATTCTCCTCCAGCAGCAGCTCCTGTAAGGATCTTTATTGTAGATGTCATTTTGGCATCTACATTTCCTGAGAACGTGTGTTCTGCAAGAACTGTTGGAAGATCTGTAGCAGTAAGAGTTGTTTTAACTGAATTCAGTGAGGTATTAAGCCAGATTCTATCTTGACTTGTATCTAAGCTCACTGTTTCACCTGTAGCAGATGCAGTACCTCCGGATATATATCCGCTAAGGCTTGTAGCAATATTTCCTGCAGCAGTGCTATCTGAGATAGCTGCTCCAGAACCGTAAACAACCGCTACATTTGCTGCTCCTCCAGTCACGAAAGGTGCTGGATAGTTTGCAGCAGCTGCAATTCCCATTGTCATACCAAACATTAATGCGCTTGATGCTAATGCAGAAATTTTTCTAAAATTTAATTTCATATTTTTTTCTCTCTTTTCAACCTCCTTTCAACTCTGTAAAGAGTTGTCAAGGACAACTTTCATCAATTCGATAGCCATAGGGTAGGCTACCGGATAGTGAATGTGATTTGCACTAACCCCTATTAGAACACCCGTAGGTGTTGCCGGTGTACAGGTAAAAGCAGGTTTTTCTTTAAAAAGGTTGCTGTATATTTTTTCTCCTTTTTGTTCAAAGCCCCTATTTTTAGTGGTTTTATTTATAAGCCTTATGGTGTTACTAGTGTATGATTACAGTATAAACCACCTCTAAGCAGCACTCTAAAAGATAAATTTATTAACATAGGGGGTTTTCTTGGTAATATATAATCAAAAATACCATATATAAAAATATATATTAAAATGGCTAGTTCAAAAACACGAGAAATTACAATAACAGAATCCAAAGGTGCTTTTTCTATATTAAAAAAAGGATTCTTATCCAAGCAGGATTTTGACTTTGAAGGGCTCTCTGCCCTGAGGAGGCTTCTCAGCAATGAAAAAGCAAGAATGCTTCATGTGCTAAAAACCCAGCATCCTGATTCAATCTACACTCTTGCAAAAAAATTAGGAAGAAATTTCAAGACAGTGAATGATGATATAAAGCTTTTGGAAAGATTTGGCTTTATAGAACTGATTGAGGAAAAGACCAAGAACAGGATAAGGCACAAGCCAGAATTATTAATAGATTCTTTAACAATAAATTTGAAGATTTGATTAGAACCAGAAAGAATAGTGTTAATACAAAAGCCACAATTTTCTATAATATAAAACTCTTTTTACAATGATTACAGCGCTATAATTATCACTTATTAAAACAATCAATAATAAGCCCTGAATAAAACCTGTATAGATATTGCTCCTTCTGGAATCACCTGCTGTGCTCCCTTATAACTTCCTGTATAATTGCCTTTTTCAGCTAAGAAAATCTGTTCATCGCCAGAGGAAATTTCCAGCTTATATCCTTTTACAGGAAATTCTTCTCCAACTTGCCAGCTTTCATCAACTATTCCTTTAAGAGTGTCATTTAAAACACTGCACGCTTCTTTTTCATCCTGGCATTTTTCCTGCCTGTAGCATGCAATAATAAGGTTTTGAACAGGAAGATTTTCATAGCCGCTTATGCAGCTGCTTGTGTATTGCAGGCTTGACATAAGCCAGCTTTTAGCTTCGTAGCTTTCAGCTTCTGATTTGTCTGAAAGAGAGAAAATAAGGAAAAAGACAAGAATTATAGATACAATTATTACTATGACCGCAAAGCCGACAATTTCTTCCTGTGCTTTTTTGTTTGTCATATTAATCTCCTCCTCCATAAACCACACTCACTTTTCCAAGCTCACATTTATTATAGATTAACTCTCCTTGTTCTTTTCTGCAGAGAGATACAAAGTTTGAAACACCTGTTCCTGTTTCAGATGTCACTAATGTTATTTTTCCGCATTCAGGATAGTTTTCAGATGTGCATTCTTCATTTCCTGCAGGATAAACTTTTCTTATTTCTATGCCGTCAATGCCCCAAAAGCCTGCATAATCTTTGAATCTTGATTTTAAAGCCATCAACTTGTCCAGGTCTATGCAGTTGGTTCTTGGCTTTTCAAAAGCACTTCCGCAGCTAAATTCAGGAGAATCAGCTATTTTAGAAACCAATGACAACGCATTTTCTTCCTCCAAAAGCTTTGCAGATTCTTTCAGGCTGGAGAATCTTATCATTAAAATAAACATGGCAGCCATTACAAGAAACAGTGTTACAGCTATAAGCATAAATGCCATTTGCTGTATTTTCATCTGTCCTTTTTTTTGCCTCATATTATTTTTTATTTATTTTAATTAGTATAACCTGATTACCTTACCATTATGGCTAACTCCCTTTTTTCTTATTAACATATTCTTGAATTAACATTTTTATTTTCTTCACCATAATCTGCAGTAAGCCTGCTTGTTTTCATCTTCAGCAGTGTCTGCAGCGAATTTTACATTTATTAAATCAGATGAATCTCTGAGAGAAGATGCAGAGTCTGCAAGTGTCAGAAGATTTACATCTGCAGGGCAGGTTTCCTTAGAGATAATTGTTTCTTTATCATTGTAGATGAAAGCCAGCTCTTTCAGCCGTTTCATTAATCTTAAAACCTGGCATTCATAAATATCTTTATCTGAAAATATTGCACCATACATAAGACCGCTTGTTTCAAAATACACTGTTTCATCGCCTTTTTCCACGGTTCCCAGATTTTCATTTACTTTTATTTTGCAGTTTTCTTTTTCTTCAAAGCAAACTCTTATGCTTTCTGCAGGGCAGTTTTTAGTAAATAAATTTCCCTGATTCAGATTTGAAAGCTCTTCTGCAATTTCTTCAGGAACATCAACAAAACAGTATTGCTCTTCTGCAGATGTCAGGAAAATTAAATCAGAAATTTTGAAAGGAAATTCAAAAGGCTTTGAAAAAAGATAAAAGTTTTTTCCCTCTACGCTTTTGTTTGAAAATATATATTTGTTGTAAGAAATCGAGCCGACATTTGTATTTGTCCATTTGCCAGAGCTTTTCTGGGAAACACTGATTTCCTGCTCTCCAAAATTTCCAAAAGTTCCGCACCTGTTATTCAGCCTGCTTTCTACAGGAATTGTCAGGGGTGTTGTTGTTTCTTCCCCAAAGCCTGTTTCAAGAGGATTTAACAAAACACTTATTTGTTTTCCTGTCTCAGCTGTCGTCGCTGTTTCTTCTGTTTTTATCAGTTTAGTTGCAGCATAAATTGCAAAAAATATTATAATTGCACCAATTATTATTGCAAAAAGCCAAGCATAAGATATCTGGATAAAACCGGTTTTTGAGTTTTTCATGGCTTCGTTATTTTTACCAGAGCTTCTCCAAAATCCTTGTTCAGCATCAGCGCAATTTTTCCGTTATCTTTTTCTATGCAGAATGGATTTTCTTCCAGCGTGGTTTCTTTCAGATTCAGGTGATTTAATTCCTTAGAGCTGGATTCAGGATATTTTACAGGATAAACCACAATATTTTCGCTTCCGTAATTTGCCTTCTTCAGTTCTGGATAAAGAGCAGCATTTTTCCCTTCTGCATCAGAAGAAAAATCCACAAAGCAGACAAAGGAAACATAGGACGGAACAAAGTATTCTCCCTGCTCTGAGCTGAAAGAGCTTTTCCAGACCCGGTCTATATCTGACTGCAGGCTGTCAAATAATCTTCCGGCTTTTGCATTGTCCTGAAAATTCAGAAAGATTTTTATTGCGTAAAATGCAAATCCGAGAAAAACCACAATAAGAATTATGGAAAAAATCATTCCGAATGACATCTGCATCTGTCCCCTTTTTTGTCTTTTCTTGCAACTCTTTTTCATCTTTATATTAGAAAACTTTAGCTTATAAATTTTAATAAGATATTAGTTATTAAGAGAAATTCTTATATAATGTTATTGAAGAGACTAAATGAAAATTAATTAATGTAGAAATCAATAAGTTAGGTAACCTTCTCATAATAACCCCCTACTTTTATCTTAGATTTAACATCTTGTTCACCGCATTAAAATATTCCTCCTTTTATTACAAGAAAATTAAATAAAAATCACTTAATTGCATAAGGTCTTGCGATTATGCTACACTCATCAGGCATTGGTGAGTTTCCAAATTCATCTTTGCATTTTATGTAGAATGTTTTGTCAGAATCCCAGCTGGTCTGGTGCTTGTTGTTTTCCAGCGACTGCATTGAAATTCCGTCTTTGAAGTCATAATTGCATTCAAGAGAATTTGAATTGCTGTAAACGCAGGAAGCTTCTTCATTAGTTACTATCTTCAGATAATTTCCTTCATGGAAAGCTCTTACGACAATCGGAGCTTCTGAATCAGATTCAACCCTAAAACTGACAGTGTCTGTGTCTGAATTTCCACCCAAATCAGTGCATTGTATGTTGTAGATATAATCTCCTTCTGCAAGATATAAATCCTGTGAATGCTCGTGAGTTCCTGTATTCAGGAACTCATTGAATTGATTGCTTGTTCCAGATCCATTATAAGAGCATAAGGAATCCCCCTCGTGGAATCCTGCAGAAGTTTTTGCTTCAAGTGTTACTTTTATAACATCTGTAGAATCTTTTATTGTTCCGTTTGGTTTCACAGAATCTATAACCAGAGATCTTGTTCCTTTTAAGGTGAATTTGTAAGACTGTGAATTTACATTTCTTCTGCTTTCATTTGTTATTCTTAGATGTGGCTGGTCTTTGCACCTGAAGTAAAAGTTATTATCAACGTTATCATTTAGTCCGGTAAGAGTTGTTGAGCATCTGTAAAGTCCCTGTGCATTAACCTGTGTTGCGCTTGTTGAACAGCTCATATTTGTTTCCATGCTGTTATAACTTTGATCTGTTTTGCTCCACTTACATTCAGCAGGCTCGTTGACATAAACACTTAAATCAACAGAAGTTACATTAAACCTTATTGGCATTCCGTTAATGATGCTTGTTGTTATTATATTTGGCGCTGTATTATCCGGTCCTTTATTCACGCAGAAATTAAATACAAAGTTTCCGGTGTTTGCATTTCCGTTGGCATCCTGGCACCTTGCATATAAGCTTATTCTTCCGTTGTTTTCAATAGTTATATTGTCTGCTTCAAGTGCTTCTATATTTGGAAGGCTCATTGTCTGACTGTGATTATATCTGCTTGTTGAACTTGAATCAAAGAACCAGCGCATTTCAGAAAAGTTTTGTTTATTTGCACTGTCTAGTTTACATTTTGCCGCTTCGTTAAGCTTGACACCAAAACTTAAAGCAGTATATGCCTCAACACACCCTGCATTATTGTTTGTCGGCACTATTTTTACACCTCTGTCAGGAGGAGAGATAGCTGTATCGGGAATATATTTATAGTCTGTTGTCAGAGCTTCTGTCCATGCCTGAATTTCAGGGGGATTTACATCATTTCTGTTTTTCCAGATGCATAATTCTTCTGTTGTTCCTGCATTTTCCAGTTCGCATGCCTGTCCAAGAGACTTGCATTTATATTCTGTGCATGGAAAATCTCCGGAATTGCATTTCTCGCAGTCTTTTCCTCCAAGCTGTGCATCCCATGGATAACATGTAAAAGTGTAGCTATCATATCTTGTGGATTTAAATGTAGCAATGAAAAATAATATAGCAATACCTGCTCCCACAATCCATCCAACAGGACCAGAGATTGCTCCTACAATCTTTAATCTTTGAAGTATGGGTATACCAATTTTCACAGCAAGATACCCAATTGTTGCAGAACGGGCAGCTGCTTCGCCAAGTTCAGGAGAGAAACCAATTTGATTAGAAACAAACTTTATTCCCGCATAAATTACTGCAGCAGTAGCAGCTGTTTTCAGAATATAACCTCCTGTTTTCCAGGATAATAATTTACCAGATGCTAATTGATTTACTGATGGAACATGAACAATTGGTGCAGCGACATTTTCAGGAACTGGATTGTTAATTCCAGTAACACGATTAATTCTCCTGTTTATTTGTTGTGCGATAGTTCCACCTGCTATTGAAGAAGGATTGATTAGTGAAGCAATACGTTGTTCTAAGGTTGGTTGATTAGGAGGTGCTCCTGTTGCTCCAACTCTTGCTGCTAGTGTAGAACAAGCAATTCTATAAGGGTTATTAGAACTCGCTGGTTTGAGAGTATATAAATTTGGTGAGCCTTGGCAAATTGCCGCTCTTTTCGTTGCTCCTAAATGAGTTCCACAAAACCAATTTAAATCTCGAACAGTACCATCAGCATAACTTGTAGGAGAACAGTGATCTTGAATACATTGAACACCATTACTTTTTATTTCCCACCAGGATTCGCCTGTTCCCAGAGCAGAAGAAGCAGAAAGTTCTATGCATTCACCAGTAGTGGGAACACTCGCGCTAACAACTCCAAACTCACTTCCAATAATATAAGCAAACGCAATCGTGCTGAGAACAATGCTGATTATCTGGCTCACTGCCAGAGTTTTCCGCTTTCTATTTTTTCTCAAAATATTTTTCATTTTAATTATATTCTTTTGTCTATATCAACAGCATCTTTGCTTTGGTAGCCTATTTTTCCGGCATAGTTTGTTTTTTTTCCGCAGTCTCCAAGGGCAATGCACATTTTATTTCTGTTATCTATCCATCCAGACACCTGTGCAAGCGCAGCTGTTGTTCCTTTTGCAGATTTTACACCTTCTTTCAATCCAATGCACTCGCAGTTTTCCTTGCATTTCCAGTCCCCTAAAAGTGCTTTTTCAAATTTGACGATGCAGTTCTGGCTTGCAACCGCGCATAATGTCTCTGCTTCACTTTCATTATTCCAGAAATCAAATCCGGGAGCATATTTTGGAATACAAGAAGCACTCTTTCCTCCCCCGCCCTGAACAAGATTTCCTTCTTCATCAAGTGTGAGCATTTTTCCCTCTTCGTCGTTTAAGATGCTCTGACCCTCAAGCCAGGTGCAGTCTCTTTTGTCTGTATTTTCGCAGTCTTCTTTATTCTCCTGCAAAACGCAATCCCTCCATAAATTAGCCCTGCATTGAGCTGTTTTGAAATCTCCCTCATCTGTTTCAATTGCGTCCTGAATACAGATTGTCTGTCTGAAAGAATCGCATTGTTCAACAGTGACTTCCCCGTTATAACACGCAAGTCTGTAACTTTCACTTCCCGGAAGACTTTTATTTATGCTGCCGGAATCTGTAGCACACCAGGTTTCTCCGTGCCTGTAAGTTGTTCCTTTATATTTGCAGTTTAGGTCAGCGCAGACAAAATTTCCGTTGTTTGGTTGAACAGGTGTTTGAATGTTTCCTCTTTTATACTCCTTGCAGGTGCTCCCTGAAAGATAATCGCAATTTCCGCAGGAAGCAGAATTAACATTTCCCGAATCAGGGCTGCAACTTTCTGCTTTTGTTTTGATTGTAGTCCAATATTCTGTATCATCTTTCTTTGACGCATCATAAATATTTGCAAGATTTCCGCAGGTATCTAAAAAATAAACCTCGTCTTTGTCTTCAATACAGGTTGTTTTTGGTTTTGACGGAATACCGCAGTTTGTTGCCAGAGATTCTGCAGAGCATAACAATCCTGCATGAAATTCAATAGTCATATTTCCCTCAGAAGTTGTTTCAACCTGCTGGCAATCTGCTCTTGTTAAAAGTCTGCAATTTCTATTTTTTAATCCGTCGTCAAGAACACATGCTCCTTTTTCCCGGGGGTTAGCGCTTGCAATGCAGACTTCTTCGCTTTGAATATCTGCCCTGAAATTTGTTTCAAGTCCATAAAGTCCTGAAAGGCTTTTACATCTTGTTTGTGTAACAAATGCTGCCTGATCTCCGAGTATACAGCAACCTAACTGGCATTGGGAAATATCTTCTGGTTTTCCCTCGACCCAGACACCTGAATTATCCTGGCAAACTTTTTGAGGAGTATTTTCCAGGCATGTTCCTTCCTGGCTGTTAATGCAAGTTCCCAATCTACAATAACTTGTTGCTGCGCATGAAGTCGGCGCTGTTCTGAAAGGCGAACTAGCACACGATGCAGGAGTAAATAAAATTCCCAATGCGAGAATAATAAATATCCAAAACACCAAACCTCTTTTTATTTCAAAATTTTTATCCATTCTCATTTTACTATTTTTTTAACCTGCAACTCCTTCTGTTCCAAAGCCCGGAGGCCATGCAACACTTCTTGATGCAAACTGGAATTTCTTTTCAGTGTTCCTGTCTGTCAAAATATAAACTGTTGTTCCGTCCTGCTGAACTTTTTTTTCAACCTTCAAATCTTTGTAATAATCCATATAAATGGTGGTTTCTGCATCTCCATATTTTGTTTCCCATTCAATAATGCTATTAGCTATGCTTACTAATTCATAAAGATTATTGTTCAGGACAACACTAAATGAATCATATCTTGCTGTTTCACCTTTTGAAACAGTCAGAACATAATTTTCAAACCTCGTTGATATCCTTTTTGGAAGCAATTCAAAAACAGTCTGTCCTTTGTCTAATTTTACAGTATAGCCCTCATTCTGGTAATTTTGTTCAAGACTGCTGAAGCACGCTGTAACATCTTCTGAAATATCTTTTTTTATTTCAGCTTCAATATGCTGTTTAAGCATAGGCTGCTGCACAACACAGGTTGCATAATATTCAGATGTATAGCATAAATATTCAATTTTGTCTCCTTCATACATAAAATAAAATTCAGGGTCAATGCTTCCTCCCTGGTTTGATGCAAGCTCAACGCTTTTTTCTATTTCATTTTCAAGGCAGGATTGGATAAATCCGGAAGGATTTTTTACATCAAATCCTGTTCCTGTTTTAGCTTTAGGAACAAGAGTGTAAACCAAAACTGCAATTCCTACAATTAGAATTGCAATAATTATAAAAATCGTCACCTGACCTCTTTTTTGCATTAGATATACAAGGAAATTTTATTTATAAATCTTGTCAGAATTTTTGGTTTTTTATAAGAAGTCAAAATTTAACGTTAATATAAAAGCACCTTTATTCGATTTTAATTATAAACTTTTAATCAGCTAAAAAATGGTTTTCTAGATAAAATTTAACATTGATAATTCAGTCTTCTGTTTCCACCCTTGGCGCCAAAAGAAATGAAATTTCAAGAAAATCATTTTTTATATCCATTCTCAAAGGATGGTCATCTGCAAACCTAAGAGTTGTTTTTTCAGAAAGTTTTGAAGCTTTTATGAATTTTTGCAGGTATTCAAGGCTGTATCTTGATTTGCAGTTTTCTGCAGAGATTTTTGCTTCATCTCCTGAAAATTCAGACACTGCGGAATTCAGTCCGCGCGCTTCTATGCTGAATTTGCCGTCTTTTACTACAAACGAACATGCGTCTGAAACAACAGCACAGTCTTCTATAGAATCTATAAAATCAGAAGAATTCATCTCGACGACAGAGCTGAAATCCAAATTAGGTATTTCTTTTTCCTCGCCGTCTATTTCTATAAGGCTGAGATTGAATATTCTTTTTATCTTGTCAGAAATCTGTATGTTTAGCATATTATCCTGTTTTTCAAATGTCAAAGCGCTTCCTGGTCCGCATCTTTTTAAAATCCTTTTCAGGTTGTCAAGATTAACTCCGAGAACCTCATTTCCTGTTTCAAACCTTGAAAAAGAAGTTTTAGGAAGAACAAATTTGACCATAGAAACATTTGCAGGATCCATAGCTGTTATATTAAGCCCTTTGTCATCAATTTTTATCCTTACTTCTGTCACAAGCTCTGAGATTACTTCTACAATCCTTGACAAAAGAAGCGGATTTTCAAGTTTGACCAACATTTTATATATAAAACCTTAATTCTGCCTTGTAAAAAGCAATATTCTACTTTTAAGTATTGTTATTATGAAGTATAGGGTAATTATATAAATCTTAGCTTATTTTTAAAAAAATGGATTCTTCAGAAGCCCCCAGCATTAAAGAAGAGAGAATAAGAAAAATAACCCATCTTTATTATTCCAGAAAAGACATACAAAAAGCGCTTTTTGAATTCTCGAAAAATCGCGAAATAGCTCCAAGCTATATGATGGAATCTTTCGGCAAGCGCCCTGACTCTTTTCAGTATCCAGGTGATATCTTTGAGCTTGTGAAAAAAGGAGCAACTTCTTTTCATTGCTCAGAGGAATTATGGGAAGATCCTTTAAAGATTTCAACAGGAATGAATGAGAAGCAGCTTAATGAGCTGAGAATTGGCTGGGATTTCCTTATTGATATTGATTCGAAATATTTAGATTACAGCAAGATTATGGCAGAGCTGATAATAAAGGTTTTGAAATTTCATTCAATTAAAAATTTCGGAATAAAATTTTCAGGCAGCAAGGGATTTCATCTGATTATTCCCTGGAAAGCTTTTCCCAAAATAATTCATGACAACAGCGCTTCTGATAAATTTCCGGAATGGCCAAGGATTCTTACAAAATATATAAGGGAGATGACAAAAAAAGAACTGATAGAAAAAATAACCCAGCTTACAAAACCGAATCAATATGTAAAGGATTTTCAGGCATCTAATGAGGTTGTTCCAGATTTAATCCTCGTTTCCCCCAGGCATTTGTTCAGGATGCCGTATTCTCTGCATGAAAAAACAGCATTGGCAAGCGCTGTTCTGAAGCCTGAGGAAATAAAAAACTTCCAGCCAAAAGACGCAGACCCTTTCAAAATTGAAATAAGAAATTTTATGCCAGATGCAAAAGAAGGCGAGGCTTCGGAGCTTTTGAGGGAAGCTCTTGATTGGTATAAAACCCAGAATCCCGACGAAGTTGAAAAAACCGGAAGAGAATTCAAGCCTATAGTCCTTAAAGAAATATCTGAAAAAAACTTCCCTCCGAGCATAATCAAAATTCTTCAGGGAATAAAGGGCGACGGAAGAAAGCGCGCTGCTTTTATAATAATGAATTTTTTCCGCTCAGTAGGAATGGACAGAAAAGATGTTGAAAAGCTTCTTTATGATTGGAATAAAAAAAATGAGCTTCCTCTGAAAGAAGGTTATATCAAATCACAGTTGATTTCAAGCTACAGGGGAAAGCCGATTCCTCCCCCTAATTATGACAAGGATTATTACAAAGGCATAGGAATTGTTCCGACAGAAGAGGAATTAAGATACAAAAATCCTACAAGCTATATGATTAGAAAGACTTTGCGTGAAGATTACAGAGATGAAAAAAAGAAGTCAACTAAAGATAATTTTAAAAATAAAGTATGAGTGTATATAATATGAAAAAAAGAGGTATGGTGTTTTTATTTCTATTTTTAGTTTTGAGCTTCTCGCTGATTTCTGCAGCAGACAATTCAACAGAAGAATCAAAAATAGACAAAGCATATACCTGCCTTGAGAATAAAACTTCTGGAAAATGCTCTTCTCTTTCAACAGAAGAAAAAATATTCTCGCTTCTTGCTGTAAATCAATGCCAGTCAGAGCTTGCAGCAGCTTCTTTAAACAGCCAGGAATGCTGGCCTTCTCCTTCGTGTAGTATAAAAACAACAAGCCAGGCGATTTTGGCTCTGCATGACAAGGGAGTAAGCACGCAAAAAGCGCAGGATTGGCTGAATTCAAAAAATACAACCCCCACAGAACTTGTTTGGTATCTGGAAATTGAAACAGTAAATACATCAAGCTGCACAATCCAGTATTCGGGTTTATCTTACACTGTTAATATAGATGAAAATAAAAAATTAAGCAGCAATGCAGGAAGCTGCCTGATTCTTGCTCAGGATGATTATCTGCTGAAAGTTTCTCCTTTGTGTTACAATAAAGAATTTACTATTTCCTGCAATTCTGATTTTCTGACAACAACGCTTTTCAAAAAATCAACATCATCAACAATTTATGTTTCTGACGAGGCGTCTTCTGCATCAGCAACAGGCGCAACAAAGGAAAAAATTAAATCCTACTGCTTTTCAAAAACAACATCTTCCTGCGATTATGAAGGAAGCCTTTGGGCAGCAATGGTTCTGGATTCTTTAGAAACAGATGTATCTGCATATCTTCCTTATCTGATAACAATGGCAGATGAAAATGATAAATTTTTGCCAGATTCTTTCCTTTATGCATTAACTGCAAAAGATGATTATAAAATTTCTTTGCTATCAAAACAAAAAGGCAGTTCCTGGTGGCTTGAATCAGGAGACAAATTATATGACACAGCTCTTGCTTTATATCCTTTGCAGGATGAAGATTCTCAGGAAAAAGCCAATGCAAAAACCTGGCTTTTAGATTCACAGGATTCTAAAGGATGCTGGGATGGAAATATAAGAAACACAGCATTTATTCTTGCATCTATTTGGCCAAGAACATCAGGGAGCTCAATCACAGGAGTGCCTGATTGCGAAGATAAAGGTTATTATTGCACAAGTTCTGCTGCATGCACAGGAGAAATTTTGAGTGAATATGACTGCGTTGCCAGTCTTCAAAAATGCTGTGATACAAAACCAGCTGTTGAAACCTGCACAGATTTAGGCGGAGTTATTTGTTCCTCAAACAAAATATGCGTAGACGGAACAGAAGCAACATATGTGTCTGATTTAAATTCCGGGGAAACTTGCTGTGTAGATGGCTCTTGCGCGGTTTATACAGCGCCTGAAGAATCAGAATGTGAATCTCACAGCGGAACATGCAGGGCAGGAGGATGCAGCAGTGACGAGGAAGATTCAGCTTATTCGTGTGAGTATGAAGAAGATTCTTGCTGCATTCCAGCAAGCACAACAACCGACGGAACAGGAAAAAGTTATTGGTGGATATGGGTTTTATTAATTTTAATAATTCTTGTTGTATTGGGAATTATCTTTAGAAATAAACTAAGAGAATTTTGGTTTAGAATAAGTTCTGGTGGAAAATCAAAGCCAGGTCCTTCACCGCCTTCGCATTCTATGTTTCCAACGCCTTTCCAAAGACCAATGATGCATAGGCCGCCTGAAAGAAGAATCATGCCTGCTTCGCAGCCTGTAAGAAGAGCACCATCAAGATCGCAGAATGAATTAGATGAAGTTCTCAAAAAGCTGAAAGAGATGGGGAAGTAATTCTAAACTTCATCATATTAAAATTTATTAAGCTGTTTTTTCTTAGGAATATATGGATATCAAGCTAAACAAAAGAGGAAAAAAAGCAAGTGTTAATGGTAAAAACCGAGCGTCAGGGTTTATGTTATTAAAACTTTTCTTCTTACTCTCAATTTTTTCTGTATTGTTCTTTCCTTTGATTTCAGCAGTTGAGGTTGACATGAATTCAGAGTTTTCTTCAGGAGAAACCCTGCTCGCAAGATTTTCAGGAAACTTCATTGACCAAATAACTCCTGAAAATGTAGTCTTTTATCGTGGGCATGTGGGCATTCCAATGGTTTATAATGTGGTTAAGATAAATGACGAATTTTATATTTATGCACTTCTTACAGGAAAAACAGAAGGAAATTATTCTATAAGCATAGAAGGAGTTAGATATATGAAAGCAACAGAAATTGTTGATAATCACATTGTTTCTAACTTTTCAATTTCAAATTCAACAGCAGAGTTTTCAGTAAATCCAGGTGCATTAACAGCAGAAGATGATTTTTCAGTAGAGATTCAAAACCTGCAGGACAGAAAAATAGTTGTTGAAATAGACGAGAATTCTTCAATAATTGTGTCTCAAAATTCCCTTGAATTAAAATCAGGAGAAAAAAAGACTCTTTTTTTCACTGTCGGGGAAATTTCCAAAAAAACTCTTGAGAAAATAGAATTTTCCTCAGGCAATTTTTCCTACGAGCTGCCTGTTTATTTGAATACAAATGAAACATCATCAGCAGGAGAAAATAGATTTGAGTTTCAGCCTTCTTCTGTAGAGATTTCCATGGCAACAGATTCAAATACAAAAAGAGCGCTGTATCTGACCAATACTGGAGACGAAGATATAGACGATATTTCCTTTAATATTTCTTCAGTATTAGAGCCATACATAGAAATATCCCCTAAAGAGATAGGTACACTGGATGCAGGCTCTAGCGAGAAAATACAGATAGAAATTACATCTGATTTAGAAGAAGCAATAATTGAAGGAAAAATAACAGCCTACACAAAAAATCTTTCCTCTTCTTTAACTCTTATTCTGAATTTTGCCGAGGATTTTATTCCAACAGAAGTTGTTGATGAAAATGGAACAGTAATTATTACCACCTGTGAAGAGCTTAACGGAACAATCTGCACTGAGAATAAAGAATGCAGTGGAGAAACACAATATGCCAAAGATGGTGTATGCTGTACAGCTTCCTGCGAGGAGAAGAAGGCAGGCTCTTCTGGAAAAATAACAGGCTGGCTTATTTTAGCCCTTGTTATCATTATAGTAATCTGGTTTATTAAGAGAAAATATCTTGGTGTTGGAAGAAGAAAGCCTTTTTGATTATTTTTTCTTCTTAGAAGTTTTTTTAGTTTTTTCAGCTTTTGTTTCCTGTTTTGTTTCTGGTTTTGCTTCTTCTATAGGAATTTCCTGAGGAGAAATTTTTAATCCAAGCTCCTGAGCTTTCTGAAGAAGGCTTTGATATTCTATCTGCATTATTCTTGCAACCTCATCATAAGCATGAAGCCTTCGTGCAAGCTCGCTTAAAATATCGCTCCAGCCATTGTTTGAAAGAGAAATATTTTCAGGAGAAATAACTTCAATATGTGCAGGCATGTATTTGAACATTAATATAGCAAGATAAAGAATATCTTCTGTTTCAATTTCAATCTCTGCAAAT
>JAPLXX010000016.1 GCA_026395855.1 Candidatus Pacearchaeota archaeon
TTCTCATGAGCCAGATTTAATTCATTATCTTGAAAGCGAAGCTGTGATGAAACAACTTGCTAAATATTTAGGAGAAGATGCTGAATATTGGGCAATGCTTGGACTTGTTCATGATGTTGATTGGGGGATTACAAAAGAAAAAGTTGATACACACTTATCAAAAATGCCTGAACTCCTGAAAAACGCAGGATTTGACAAAGAGTTTATTGAAATCATCTTAAGCCATGGCTATGGTTTTGAAGAGCTTCCAGAATTAACAAATAAAAAAAGGACAAAAAGAGTTGAATATGCGCTTGCAGCTTCTGAAACGATAACAGGATTAATTCATGCTTATGCTTTAATGCGGGGAAATAAAATTTCTGACATGGAACCAAAAGGATTAATGAAAAAATTCAAAGACAAAACTTTTGCTGCAAAAGTTGGCAGAAGCGTGATAATGGAGGCAGAGAATTTAGGAATAACATTGGATGAATTTTTTAAAATAGCTATAGAAGGAATTAAAAAGATAAAAGAGCAGGTTGGCTTAAGTTAAAATGAAAATAATATCAAAAAAGTCTGGAATAATCTTGATGGCAATAGGAATTCTTATGCAATTCTTGAACATTATTACTTATGGTTATTGGGGAATAGATATTGATATCTGGGGGTGAAAGAGCTTGATAAGGAAGATATTATCTCTGGCGTTGCAGATGAAGTCGGCACAGCTCTTGAAAGAAAAAACGAGGAAATTCTTCTTGATGCTATAAAAAGAGCAAAGGCAAACGGAAGAAAGACCTTGCAAGCGAGAGATATTTAGTTATGTTTCTTAGATTTATCCAAAGAGGGATTCATGCGATAATTGATTCCCGTATACAATGAAGCAAAAATCCCACATACTAAAAGAGGAATACTAAAATCCATTATTTCTGTTGCTAACTGAGAATTTTCAGGACCTGCAAAATGATTTAATGCAGCACCAACAACTATCCCTGCTAATCCTGTTGATGCTACTGTAAGAGAAGATATATGTCCTACTCTCCAGAATCCTCTAATCATGTTATATTCATTTTCACTAACTGAATATGCTTGCGGAACACTTGTTACCATAAAAGTTTAAGACTTGTCAGGCTTTATAAATATTGTTACATTTTTATAAATAATTAAAAATGCCAACGAAAAAAAAGAGAAATCAGGGAAGAAAAAATCGGGCAGCTGGTGCAAGACTTGAATTAAAAGTCAGGGCTGAATTAGAAAAAATGGGCTGGGTTGTTACTAAATGGATGAATACTATTGATTATGAAAAAAACAAGATCGTTCCTGCAAAAAGAAAATTTAATCCTTTTTTAAAAATTCTTGGTATGGGAACTGGTTTTCCTGATTTTGTATGCTTTAAGAGAAATTCTTCTGGAAATTATGATGTTATTGCAGTTGAAGTGAAAGCAAATGGCTATCTTGATTCTATTGAAAGGGGAATGTGCCAGTGGATGCTTGAAAATAAAATATTCAATAAGATAAAAATAGCTAAGAAAGGGGAGAAAAGGGGTAAGATTGATTATATTGATTTTGCAGAGAAGTATAATTAATGTTTTTTATAAAGGATATCTTTTAGGATAATAAACCTTAAATTTAACTATTATTTATATTTAAGATGAAGTTCGGGCTTTTGTTATTAACATTTATCTTTTTAGCATTATTTTTGACATCTATCTCTGCATCATGCGAAGAAGGACAAATTGACATAAATTCTGCTTCGCTGGGAGAGCTTGATAATCTCGTGGGTATAGGACCGGTAAAAGCACAGGCTATAATTGACTCACGACCTTTTGACTCAATAGATAAACTTATTGATGTAAGGGGAATAGGAAATATAACCTTGAATAACATAAAAACACAGGGCTTAGCATGCGTTACTGATGAACAAACAGAGGAAGAACCAGAAGAAGTTGAAGAAATTGTTAATAATGAAACAGATAATAGCTATGTAAATGATACCTTGGATGCTGTTGAGATAAAAACTTCCCCTAAAGAAACAGAACTAAAAACAATAACTCTTGCTCCAAAAGCTATAAAAAGCGAAGAAAATTCCCAGATTTCAGATAAGAGCAATTATGCAATTTATGGTCTTTTTGCATTCGCGATTTTGCTATGCCTCTTATTTTTAATTAAAAAACTTGTAAAAAGGAGAAAAGAAAAACTCGTTTAAAGCAGAGTTAAAGAAAAAAATGAGCTCGCATGAAAACATAAGGGCAATGCTTATTCTTGATGTCATAGGCAGGCCTGCACAGCATCTTATTGAAGCTCTGGAAAAGCTAGCAGAAGAGATGAAAAAAGAAAAAGGGATTAAGATAATCTCTAATAATATAAAAGAGCCTGTGGTGATGAAAGAGAACAAAGAATTTTACACAACATTTGCAGAGATTGAAATTGAAACAGAAGATATTCTTTATCTTGCTATATTAATGTTCAAATACATGCCTGCACATATTGAAGTTATTTCTCCTGAAAATATTTCTCTTTCAAACAATGGCTGGAGCGATATTTTAAGCGA
>JAPLXX010000040.1 GCA_026395855.1 Candidatus Pacearchaeota archaeon
AAGATATCTATATACTATATAATATATATTTTTTTAAATATATATAATATATATAAAAGTTAAATTTTTATTTTTAAATGTTTCTACAGGAAAGCAAGGGGTGTGTGGGTGATTTTTCTCTTCTAATCTTCTTTGTTCCATATCCTCTAAAATCTATTTAGATTTACAGAAAAGTTTATATATAGTTTCTATTTAATTTTGACATGCAAGGAGACAAAAATCCCTTCAGAACTATTGTCACGAAGATGATAGTTACTAAAGAGGGAAAAAGATTAGGTTTTGTTAAGGATGTAACTTTTGAGACAAAGTCAGGAGAGCTGATAAGTCTTGTAGTGAAAGAGCCTACACCTTATACAAGAAATTTGAACCTGGAGAAAACCTCTTCAAATGAGCTTCTTGTGCCTTACAATGCTATTATAGCTATAGGGGACTTTGTTATAGTCTCTGAAGAAGATTTAGTGTAGGTATATAGATTCTATAAAGGCGATTCACAGACAAATTTTTTACTTATAGATTCGGATATAAAACTTTAAAAATATCCTTTTCCCCTAAATTCAATGAGAGTAATTGGTTTTAATTTTGATAAAATAAGTATTGAACGCTTTAAGGACAAGGTAGAGGGCCTAAAGATAACAACTAACATAGATATCTCTGAAATTAAAGAGATAAAATCTGAAATTTTAAAGACAAAAGAAGAACTTGTACAGGTAAAGTTTTTCTATGTAGTCAATTACGAGCCAGAATTCGCAAAAGTAGACCTTAAAGGAACAGTTCTTATTTCAATAGAGGAAAAGCAAGCCAAGGAAATTCTAAAGGAATGGAAAAAGAAAAAATTACCAGAAGACTTTAGAATGCCTCTTTTCAATATAATTCTCAGAAAAGCAACCACAAAGTCCCTGAATCTTGAGGATGAAATGAATCTTCCTCTCCACATCCCCCTTCCAAGCTTAAAGCCAAAGGAAAAATAATTTAAAACAGTGAATTCCTATTCTTCTATGAAAATCTCTGAAAAAAAGAAAGATAGAATTTCAGAGCAGATATTAGCTTTTCTTTACACCTCTTCTCCGAAACCGGTTTTTACATTCTATATAGCACAGGAAGTTGCCAGGGATGAGGAATTTGTTAAAAATCTCCTCCTTAGTCTTAAGAAAAAAAATTTAGTGGCAGAGATTAAAAAAAACCCTGACGGAAAGCCATATTTGAAGAGATCACGATGGAAGTTAAGTGATGTAGCATATATAGCATACAAGAATGCAGGAAGCCAAGAAACAAGCAGGAAATAACAAATCTTCAATCAACACATATATTGTAATAAACTAAACTTTTTATATAGCTATCATCTCAAAACAAAATGGAGTTCATATCAGAAAGTTCAATAAAGGAATCTTTTCAGAAAGTTAAGAAAGATATAAGTTTTCTTAGTAATGAGCTTTTTGGCATGAAGCAGGAGCTTGCTGAAACCAGAAAAGAGATTATCAAAATCTGTGAAATTCTTGAAAATCTGGTGTCAAAAATAGAGGAAAAAGGACCTAAAACCCCTATTCAGGCTATTCCAGCATTTCCAACACACGAACCAGCAAATCCAACATTTCCAGCACATAATCCAGCACATAATCACACTGTAGAGCCTTTAAACCCCAAAATTCAATGCTTTTCCACTGGAAACCAAGGGGTTCCAACAGACAGACAGACAAACCAACAGACAGACAAATACCCTCAAAATCTATCTGAAAACCAATTTTTCCCTGTTCAGCAGGCAATGCAAAGTCCTATAGAAAATGCTGCTAAGATGCTGGATTCTCTTGATAGTTTAAAGAAAGAAATAAGGCTGAAGTTCAAACAGCTTACAGATCAGGAGATTCTCGTGTTTTCAACTCTTTATCAATTAGAAGAAGAGCAAGGCCCTGTTGAATATAAGGCCTTGGCACAAAAACTAAGCCTGACAGAAAGCTCAATAAGGGATTACATAGGAAGGTTGCTGAAAAAGGGAATTCCCGTCGAGAAAAAAAGAATTAATAACAAGCAGATTCAGGTCAGCATATCGCAGAATCTTAAGAAAATAGCTTCTTTATCAACAATTCTGCAGCTACGTGATATATAATTCCTCAAATTAACGTTCCACACCGAATAACTATTGCTTTATGCTTTATAGCCTTTAATAACCCTCTTTTTCCGAGTTTCTCCTTATTATTTATTTCTACTTTTTCTTTGCAATATGCTAAAAACCTTATTTTTATGCTTTTTTAAGCTTTTTTCTTAGATTTTTGCATGTATCTAACTCTCACTTTTCGATTTTTTACCCTTAATTTCACCTTGTAAAACCCTATTTTTTACCTTTTTGGCCTTCTTTTAGCCTCACTTTTACTCTTTTCAGCAGTTTTTCCTTGATTATATCAGGTACAAATACCCTCTTTTTCCCGTTTTTTTCAATAACTTCTTCTATTATACCATTGCTCTTTTGCTTGATTCTATTCAGATGTCCCCTTATTGTTGATCTCTCTTTTCCAAGCATTGCAGCCAGGTCATCATATCCTAATTTTAAATCAGAGTTTAGCAAAACCCAGATAAGAGCTCTTTCAGTTACTGAAAATTGGTCAAAATTCGGTGTTTGAACACCTGTTTGAACACCTGTTTGAACAGCATAAACAGTCGGTTGTTTATCAAACAGCTGTTTGGGTGTTTGATTTTTCCTTCCTGATTTGAGTTCATTCATAACAGAGATAATATTTTTTAATCCTTCAACTTCTTCTTTTACCGACGATAAAACATCTTTTATCTCTTCTATATCTTTTTTTTGCAGATTATTCTCAGAATCCAGGTGTTTAATCCACACACCAACAGAGTTTACATCTTTTTTCACAGATTCAAAACTCTTTTTTGTGTCATCTTTCAGCTGTTCAACCTCTTTTTTTCTAAAAAGCCAACCAAACATGTAGTAATTTAATAAGCATCATTTATATATTTTTTGCTTTTTCGACGAAAAAGCACGTTTTTTGTGCTCTTAATCAGCTCAAATCAGCACTTCTGACACCATTTTTTTAATCATCAAACCTTCAAAAAAGGGTGAAAATTGTTCAAAAAACACTACCAAACAGCCTGTTTAAACAGAGACAAACAGCTGTTTATTCCAGCACATAATAAAAATCTCCTTGTACGAAGCTAACCTTAGTGCACAATCTTCGCCCTAAAAAAGAAATTTAGAAAAACTTTTGCTGCAAATTACGCCTAAATCCGACGATAAAACAGGATTTTTAGCATAAATCACTATTAAAAACCGTTTAATTAACAGATTACTATACAGTCTTCTTATTAAAATTTTAGAGACCTTCGAAATATTTATAATCCTATTTTTCCTGTAATCCCTACGAAAGGAGGTTGAATATAAATGGCAAAGTTAACTGCATGGCTTGTAACCATTATTGGTGCTTTACTTGTGCTGCAATTACTCTTCCCTGCCACGTTCGCAGGAACATGGTTTAGTTGGGTAGTAGCATTGGCTGTACTATTTGTTGGTATAGGCAAGCTTATGAGAAATTACAACGGAAAAAGGAAATAATCCTTCTTCCTTATTTTTATTTTTTATTTTAATTTAAATTATGCATTAGAGCTGTATTTTTGAAAACATAGTTGTATCTTTATTTATTTAGGCGGTTTTTTATGCTCTTTCTCTCTGAATTAAGCCAATCTAAGTGCACAAAATGCTATTTTCTTAGTGGTTTTATCACCTAAATTCTTAAATACCCCCTTATTTCATATTTGAAATGGCATGTCCCTTGTATAAAGGCGGAGCAGAATGCGGAGAGCATTCGGAATATTATGTGCTTTCTGAAAAAACAGTAAGAACATTGTGTACATCATCTGATTTTGAATCTTGTCCAGAACGTATTAAACATCAAAAAGAGGAATTAGAACAGCGTGCACAAAGCCAACCTAAGTTAATGGCATCTAAGGGAATCGATTTACCAGACGATTATGATTTTCAAGGTCCCGTAAGACCCTGTGGTGTCGCTCCCGGTGAATAAATTCCCAAAAACCCCTTTTTCTTCATTAAAACTTCGCACAAGATGTATTATCAGACTTTTAAAATGACAACACTTTTTTATAAATAAGTTCGTATAATCTAATTAGTGGAAAATCAGGAATTTTTGAAGAAGTTAGAGACAGAGTTGAAGATATCAAAAAACTCAGAGCACACAATTAGAAATTATTTAAGCGCTAATGAAAAGCTGCTTCAGCTAGCTTCCAAGCCCGTAGACCAGGTAAGCCAGGATGATGTAAAAGAATTCATGGCCCATAATTTAACAAATCAATCTTCCAGTTCCACAATTGTATTTCTTTCTGCAGTAAAATATGCATATTCAAATATTCTTCAAAAAGACATAACTTCAACAATCAAACGTCCAAAAAAAGAGCGCAGAATACCAGAGGTATTGACAAAAGAAGAAGTTAAATCTTTAATAGGTGTTTTGGCAAATAAAAAAAGCAAGCTTATGATTTCTATGCTCTATGCCTGTGGTTTCCGGGTTTCAGAGCTTCTGAATATAAAAGTCAAAGATCTGAATTTTGCCGAAAAAATAGGGACAGTAAGGCAAGGGAAAGGCAGAAAAGACAGAATATTTAACATGCCGGAATCTTTAATCAGGGCATTAGAAAAGCAAGTAAAAAACCAGCAAGAGCTTAAGCAAGAATATCTCTTTACAGGAACAAAAGGCCATCTTTCTTCCAGAAATATCCAAAAAATAGTGAATAAGGCTGCAAATGAAGCTGGAATAAAGAAAAGTGTGCACCCTCATACTCTGCGTCACAGCTTTGCAACTCATCTCCTTGAAAATAATGTTGATATAAGAAAAATTCAGGAGCTTTTAGGCCACGCAGATCTTAACACAACACAAATATACACCCATATCAGCCAGGAAGAGCTCAAAAAGATAAAATCTCCTTTGGATAATTTGTGATTATAAGAAAATATTTTATCCCAAAACACCCCGACGTTGTTTATATTATTAACACGTTTTTATTGCAGTGATTCACACGCTTTTTCCCACAACAGAAATGTTTAAAAAGAGAAGATAGATTTGAAAAATATGAGAACAGGATTATTATCAAGAGAAGAAAGATATGTTGTAGAGGGAAAAGACGAGAGAGGATTAATTCCTGAAGGAACAACAGATGTGCTTATAGAGTACAATCAAAAAGGTCGTGTTGTAAGAGTTTTTTATAGTAAAAGGTATGGCTTAACGGGAAATAGAGAAGAAATTCAAAGACAACAAGAAGAACTTGATGCTATGAATTCAAGGGTGTTAAGTTCTATAGAAATGGAAAAAATTGCAGGACTTCTAAAACTTGCTTCCTATTCTTAATCTTTCCTGCTTATTTTATTTCCCTTTATCCAAGGCTCTCACACGCCTTCCCGTTTCCGTTTACGTCTGAATTAAAATGTAGATTCACCAAATTTTTTCAGCAATACTCTTTGGCTTTTTTGTTCGAATGTAATTTTAAAATAATCAAAGAATCCCTGTCTTCCTAAAAGAGGAGGAAAACTATATTCGTCTAAAATTACTAAAACAGGAATATTTAATGAATATTTCTCATGTCCTTTTTCAATAACTATGTTAAGATTGCTTTCAATACTATTTACAGCTCCGCCTATTCCAAATGATTTACGTGGTTCTTTATTTATGTTTATTCCCAATAATTCAGCCATATCTTTTGAAATTACAGAAACATCTGCTCCAGAATCAATAAGAGCAACGATTTGAAAAGATTCTGTTTTTCCAGAAATAATTAGGGGAATAGAAGGGGTTTTTACAGTTGAACCATCTGGTCTTTTGGTTAGTTTATACTTAAAAGTCATTACCATTCTAAAAAATAAGAGTTTCTTTGCTTGGAACTTTTGTTAGAAGGGGTTTTTTATTAGGGTATTTTAATCTTGCTTCTTCAAATACCTTTTTTACATTTTTTCCGTGAGAAACAACCCGATTTTCGCATATCGCAACCCATTCCCCCAAATAAGAGTCTAGGTTTGTTTGCAAATAGACCTCATAATTCTGTTCTAGTGTGTGTTCCATCATTCCCTTCGCCTCTCTTTATTTTTAAAGTTTTCGGAGTTAAAAAATATATCTGTTCTAAGCCAGCCCTTCACACGCTTTCCCGTTTCCGTCAGCGTCAAGCTGGTGGATATCGCCTTTGCCTTCAGAAACACAGAAATCATAAACAGCTTGTGCTTGTTTTTGCGTTGTGAAGTTTGCGCAGTTGTACGCATCAGAGGAGCAGTCATATGCTGAAGTGTTATCATCTAAACCTGTGCCGTTATTATCATTATCATCATTATTGTTATTAGAATTTATCATTATGTAAGCAACTGTTCCTATTATTGCAAGAAGAACAATGCCGATGAGCCAGAGGAGAATCTTTCGCATGGTTAAGGGAAGAAAGGGAATTATTTAAGAGTTTTGGGAAGAAGGGAGCTTTAAAACACTTTTTTTATTTTTAAGCCCTTTTGAAAAAAATACAATCTCTTTCCCTCTTTCCGTATTTCCTGCACTATATGTAAGAAAATATTTTTCTTTTTTGCATTCCCTATATAATTGTTCAATTGGCGGGACACAATCATAGGTTATAATCCAATTTTGTTTAATATTTTTTATTCCTATAGCAACTTCTTTATGTTCTTCTGGGCCATAATGATTCATATACAAATCTTTTCCTTTAATATAATAAGGGGGGTCAAGATACACTAAAGTTTTTTTTGGAAGTTTTTTGCTAATATTCCTTAATAATTCAATAGCATCTTGATTGTAAATTTCAATTTTATTTTTATAAGAAGCAATTTTTCTAATCTTTTCTATCAAATCTTTTTTGTTATATCTGCAATCAATCTTCCAATTACCTTTTTGCTTTAATCCTCCAATAACCCCTGCTTTTAAAATTCCCGAACGGTTTGTTCTGTTTAAGAAGAAAGTTGAGAAACCTAATCTTAACAAGTCTGATTCATCTTTCTTTTTTTGAATTTCTTTTTGTTTTTTCCATATCCTAATGTTT
>JAPLXX010000014.1 GCA_026395855.1 Candidatus Pacearchaeota archaeon
TGGCATAAAGACGAGTTTGAGTATCTAAACGAGATAATAAAAAACAAATTCAAAGTTATAATAATTGGGGTCGCTGCTTATCCTATAGGTGCTTCCTGGCTTGGAAGGGTTATAGATGAAAAATTCATAGAAGATGTCAAAAAGCTTCATGAAAAATACAAGATTCATGCTGCAGGAGAAGGCGGAGAATTTGAAACTTTTGTTATTGAATGTCCTTTGTTCAAGCGCCCTTTGAAAGTTACCGGCGCTGATTTTACAGGAGAAGACAACAGCTGGAAAATGGAGATAGAGGTGGAGTGAAAATTATATTTTCAAAATTGATTCCTTCCCCGTCTTCATATCCTTAATCATAAACTTCTTTGCCTTGAGCTCTTTTTCTCCGACAAAGATAACTTTCTGGAAATCATAGGCATTTGCATAATCAAGAGCTTTTGAAGGTTTTCCATAATAAATTGAGACGATTTTGTTTTTATCCCTTAATTTCTGTGCAAGTTTTATAGCTTCTTTATCCTGTTCTAATGATATGAAAAGAATCTTCTCTTTTTCCAGATTTATCTTAGCCAGCATAGCTATTCTGTCTAAGCCAAAAGCAACACCTGTACACTGGACATCATTGAATTTATAGCTGCCACCTGCAATTAGGGTTTCGCGGATGTCTTTTGTTTTGATCTCAAAAACATTTTTATTATAATAGCTTAAGCCCCTGATAAGTGTTGGTGAAAATAACGCTTTAACACCATAAAATTTGCAGTATTTCATCAATTCTAATATCTCTTTGTAGCTCTCAAATTTGCAGAAGTATTTTTCTCCTTTCTTTAATGCATCAACAACTTTTTCAGCGCAGAGCTTTTTTAGATTTGCCCTTACTTCTTTTTCTCCTATTTTGTCATATTTGTCTATTTCTCTCAAAACCTGCTCTTTGTCTTTTTCCTTTATTTTATTGTCATTTAAAATTTCATTAAGCAGAGAACGGTTATTTACTAGGATTATTGGTTCTATGCCCAGTTTATTCATAATCTCATTTGAAACTACAAGAATTTCTGTATCATCTTTTACTGTTGAGCCAATAATATCTATATCACATTGAGTAAACTGCGAGTAAACTGCCTGAATCTGTTTGCAGAAATCGGCTCATCTCTGAAAACCTCCCCGATTTCATATCTTTTATACGGCTGTTTTTTGTTATTTATCAGCCTTTTGAGCTGAAATGTAAATTCATATCTCAACGCAAGAGCTCTTTTTCCCTTGTCCTGAAGCTTGAATATATCTGAGACAGCTTCGTCCTGCTTGTTTTCTCCTCTGACAAATTCTTCCCGCTCTATAATAGGCGTTTCAGCAGGCTCAAATCCGTATTTCTCAAAAGTTTCGACTATGATTTGCCTTATTTCTTTTCTTTTTCTTGCTTCTTTGCCTGAAAAATCCTGGAATCCCTTAACAGTTTCTGTGTTCATTTTAGTTTTATGTTGACTTCGCCCAGGCGTGGTCGTCTCAGGGCGGAAGGAGAGAATCGAACTCTCGTTTTGCGGACCACAACCGCACGTACTGCCATTATACTACAACCGCCATTATTTAATTCAAGAAAACTTGATATAAAAATATTGGCACAGCTAAAGAAATCTGTTCTAATTATGCCGGTAATTTGACATTGCTGTCATGATTTTAAGATGAAAAGTCTGTTTTTAAAAGTTTTGTTTATGATCTGAGTTTTAAAAATGTCGATAAGAAACTGCAATCATTTGTTATAACTAAATATGCTTAATAAAATGTGAATCTATATTAAAATAATCTTCCCTATCTGATTATACTCAGACTTCTAAGAGTATATAATCTTTCCCCAACTATCTAAAAATAAAAAGACAACAGAAATAAAATTAAAAATTAAAAATTAAATGTCTGTGTCTGTGTGCAAAGTTGTTCATTACCGGAAGCATCAATAAAGAATGGTGTGTATTCTATCTTGTTTCCGTCTGCTGTAGCTGAACCAGGTGTGGTTATAGGTACAGTTTTTGTTTGCAATGCTGTAAGAGTTCCAAAATCAACAACTCCACTGTTATCTGTTGCATTAAATACAGCAACTTTTACTCCTCCAATCTCATCTCCGCCCGCATTCCTATGCAAGGTAACTGCGTAAACTCCTGGAGAAGTTTCATTGACAGAAACAGCTTCTAAACTGACAGCAACACACTTAGTGCTTATATCTATCTGCTCAGCTCCGCCTTGAACAACGTTTCTTATTACAACCCAGATAATTCCGACCGCTACCAAAGTCAGAAGGATTATTATCAAAGTCGCAACAATAGCCGATAAACCTCTTGTGTTTTCCATTTTCCTCCTTTTTGTTTTAAATTATATGACTTTAAGTAGTTATTTTAGTTTAAAAATGTTATTATCCTCGAGACTCTGTATAAAAGATTTTTATCCTCGGTTAAAATCATCCAGAAGCTTGAAAAACTCGCTTCTGTCCATAACCTTGTCATTTTCAGACAAGCCTATTCTTTCTGCAAATTTCCAGAATGCATGAGGTTTGTATCCTTTTTTTATTATTGCAGCTATTGTTGGAAGCTTTTCATCATCCCAGCCAGAGTATTCTCCTGCATCAATTGCTTTTCGCATTTTTGTTGAAGATAATTCCATGTCTGTGAATTTTATTCTTCCTAAAAATCCTGCCCAAGGAAGCTTTGATTTCAGTCCAAGAGCAATATACATTCTTTTCTGCCTTTCTGCATTATCCCGATGATCTTTAGCCCTGATGATATGCGTCATTTTCAAATCTATATCATCTGCTGTCACAGCAAGGTTCATCAAAGGCCAGACGCGATATTTATTTCCCTGCCGTGCATGATTTGTAAGATTTATTCTCGCCAATGGAAAATCCCTCATAGCAGGATTTTTGTCTTTCATATCTGACTTAAATCTCAAAACAGCGTCGCCTTCTTTATAACCTGTTTTATCAAGCAT
>JAPLXX010000024.1 GCA_026395855.1 Candidatus Pacearchaeota archaeon
GCAGGGAGCTAATCCAGGCCCCTGAGAAATTGCAATAGCATCTATCTCGCTTTCTTTTATGCCTGATTCCTGAAGAGATTCAAAATAAATTTCATTTTTATTTTCCTGGTGGTGCTTTGCAGAATCCATAGGAATAATCCCCCCTTTTTTAGTAGTATAGCTTTTCTTCACATTGGAAAGAATCTTTCCATTTTTTACAATAGCAACCCCAAATGTATGCGCAGTGCTTTCAATGCCCAAAATTATCATATATATTTCAATAAAAGCATATTTATAAAATTCGCCTCTTATAAAGTTATATAATGAGAAAACACCCTAGAGACCACATTTACGCTGCTAGAATTGAATTTAGGATAGCAAAAGAAGGCAGAAAAACCATAAGCGTTTACATACACTGTACCAAAAGGGAGAATACTGCTAAAATAAATCTTGAATTTCCAATGTATATGAAAGAAGCAGAATTGTGCTGGGTAGGGTATTACCGCAGACAGGAAAGATTTAGATATTCGGATTTTAATAATCAGATTCTTCCGATTCAGCCGCTTGGAGAAAAATTAGAAAGCCTTGTTTTGGAAGCTTTTTCTAGGATAGATAATAGAAAACAATGATATAATCAAATTAGCAAATAATAAATTCTAATAAAATTAATAAAAATAAAAATATTCAGGAGATTTATCTCCTTTTTTTCTTTCCGCCTCTTGCCATCTTTGCTTCGCAGACATTTCCCTTTCCGTCTACATAGTAAAGATATCCTTTCTGTCTCTTAATGGCGTTTTTAACAATTACTTTTCCCATTTTATACCTCCTTTTTAGTATCTATTTACTAAAGTCAATTTCTGTATTTAAATCTTTCTAACTCCCGACGAAGAATTTCATTTTGGCGAAAGATATTTAATTGCCATTTTATATTTCTTGTTCAGTGGTATCTCAAGAAGTTTTTTATAGGGTTTTTTTGGTTTAATTGAAGAAATAAAGGGCTTTATTTTTTTAATTTCTATAATTTTATTCTTTTCGTCAAGCCAGATAGCAACAAAAGGAAAAAATACAAACAGAGAATGGATTCTGAAATTTACGGGTTTTTCAAATTCAAAAAGCAGGGGTTTGGCTTTTTTCCGTCGGGTAAACATTAAACCACTGGCTTCTTTAAAAATATTGCAGCGCTTTGCCAAAACATTAAACTTTTTCCCCTTATATTTAAAAGAAACCTTTTTCAGCATGTTTTTTAATGTCTTTCAAAGATTTAAGATTATCAGAATTCTTCCATTTTAGTTCTTTAATGCCAAGAACATCACTTTCATCCAACTCTTTCCTTTTTTCCTTGTAGGTTCTGTAGCAAATATTCACATTTTTTTCGCAAACATGGTCATGGTGCCTGAATCCTCCGCCAAAAGCCATAGGAATATGCATAAGCTCATGAATTACAACTTTTATCTTTTCTTCATCTGAAAGGTCGTCAAATCTTTCTGAAATAAATTCAAGGGCATAATGAGCATCAACATTCATAGCTTCCTGCATGAGCTTTCCAATTGTATGGCATCTTGCAATTGTCCCTCGGGAAGAGCTTCCGTAGCTCCTGAAGCATTTTACTCTGTCCAATTTCACATGAGGAAAGAGCATATGCGAAATTTCTTCTGCTATTTTCTGCAAATCCGGAGCTGGTTCGTATTTCATTTTTTATATATTACTATTCAAGATTTAAGCAAACAGGGAGTTTCCATTTAAGTCTTTTTTGTTCATTGTAATAATGCCTTCTACAAAGATAGCTCCATCCCCTTTTATTATTCTTCATAAGGAAAGGATAAACTTCTGCATAAGCCTTACCAGTACATTTTCCATGAAAATCACAACAAGGCCATTCCTTACTTTTGTTTAAAATTTTAAAGCGAATAATAGAATTTTCATGGACTATAGCTTCATTTTTCACAATTCGCAGTTTTCCATTTTTATCATAAAATTTTTTAATTATCATATTCAAATACAAATTTTTGTAATCTTTAATTCAAAGCGAGACTTACCTTAATTGCCTCATCAACTTTTTTCATAATTCCGTTAGAAAGAAATCCTATTTTTTTATTAATTCTCTTTTTGTCAATTGTTCTTATCTGATTAAGTAATATTGTAGATTCATTTTTTAACCCAGAATCTATAGAAGAGAATTGTACATTTGTAGGATATTCTTTTTTCATAATATTTGATGTTATTGGGGCAATAATAGTGGTTGTACCATACTCATTACCCACATCATTCTGGATTATTAATGCAGGTCTAACCCCTCCTTGTTCAGAACCGATAACTGGCTCTAAATTGACCCTTACTATATCTCCTCTTCTAATTCTTACCATTTTTCATTCTTATCCAGGCCGTCCATTAATGTTCCTTCCCATTCTTTAGTTATCCTTAAGCTTTCTTCCGCCATCTCTTTATATCCTTCAATCAAAAGCTCTTCAGTCTTTTTTTTATCATTTTCAGCTTTATCAATAAGATTCACAATTACATCCTCATATGTTTCTCTACCACTTTTTAACTTATCAAGAATTTGTTTTACATTCTCATTAAGCTGGATTGTTGTTATCATAACTATAGAATAACTATAGTATATTTAAATCTTTCTTTTACTAAACTCCCAAAAATTTAATTGCCCTCTGGCAGAAATTGGCGTGATTCTTTTAATATTTTTAAGTATAAAACCATATGCTCCCCAATCTTTCGCGGCTAAATGCTTGTTTTTGTCTTTATTGAATTCCTTTGCAGTGTTATATTTTTTAACATTAACTAAATCTGCCTCACCCAATATAAATCCATTGGGTAAATTTTCAAAACCAAACTTTTTCATATTCTTTTTATCTGGAATTCTTGATGAATGGATAAGAAATTTTCCTCTGAAATTAGTATTCCACTTTCTTAATTCAATAGTTTTCTTGCCAGAAACCACAAGTTCTGCAAATGGCTGTTTAAGAGTTAAAACTTTCATTTTACCTCCACAAGCTTTTTTCTCGAAGTAAATCCTGATTTTATTCTTGCGTCTTTCCCAAAATGTTTTTTCAGCATTTTTATCAGCTCAATATTAGCTTTATTGTCCTCTGGAACTGATTTTAAATAGACAGCATAACCCTCGTCGTCCTTAACAATTTCCTGTCGTCCTGCATTCGGATGAACTTTAATTTTGATTATCATCTCTTCTCCGGAGGTTTCCACTCCCTGCCCAACGCCCTATAAATTTCTTCTTCTGTTTTTCCCGCAATTCTTTTTCCCCTTCTGAAAAGCCCGTGCTGATTCAACTTAAATCCTTTTCTTTTTGCGACAAGCCTTAGGCCAATGCTTGCACCAAATCTGCTCGAATAAGCTAAAAGAGCAGCACCTTCTTCTTCAGTAGTTGTATAATACAATTCAACTTTAACGCCTTTTATTCTAAAGCTTGCCCTTTGCTTTCCGCCCTCTAAAAATCTGCCTTTTCTGCCTAAAATTTCCTCAATCTTTTTCTTGTTCTCCTCTTTTTTCGGAATAAGAACAATGTCAATATCAATAGGATTTTTTTCTTTTCTTCTTATGCTTCCTGTAATTTGAACCCGCTTACAAAAAGGTTTGATATCAGAAACTATTTTATTCGCAAGATTAATGACAATTTTTCCCTGTCTTGTTGTCACTCTTTTTCCCTTTTTGAAAATATGCCTTAAGCCGAACATTAGTATAATAAAAGAAAACCTGTTTATAAGTTTTAATCAGGTTATTATTTCCAAAGCATCGCCGTGCTTTAGCTCATAATTTTTTCCTATAATCTTCTTGGTTTTTGCGTCTATTGCTTTTACAAAGTTATTTCCAAAATCAGTATGCAAAAAATATGCAAAATCCAATGCTGTTGAACCAGGCGGCAATAAAAAGCAGTCTGGAAGAATTCTGCCCTTGCTGTCTGCAAGCTTGTTTGCTCCTGCAGGGAAAATTGCAATATATTTCAGAAGATTGAAAACAGCGTGATTGAGAATTTCCTGAACTCCTGTGCCTTCCTGAAATTTGTCAAGAACATTTTCCTTGATTTTTGAAAGCGCAGCTTTCTGTTCTTCTGTTGCTTTTCCTTTTATTTCAAAAGCTCTTTCTCCAGGAATATAATCTATTAACTCAAATTTTGCAGCTGCACGCAAAGCAAGCTCTGAATCCGCTGAACAAGGCATTATAATCAGCCCTGGAAATTTCATTTTCAAAAACTGATAATTAGCATTTGCTTTTTCTAAATCAATCTTGTTTGCGGCAATTATCGTCGGTTTGCTCTCTGTCCTTAATTCAGAAGCAAACCAGAATAAATGGTCATCACTCCAGTTTATCGGCTTTTCAGGCAGCCTTAATCTTGATAAAACTCTTTTAACATGATTCTCTGTAACCTTCAGTCCTGAAAACTGCTTTGCAACAGCCTCTGCAAAATTTCCACTTTCCTGCTCTACCTTTCTCACAAAGCTTTTCCATGCCTTTACCATTATGTTATAAAACCAGCGGTTCAGCTCATTCTCCAGAAATAAAATGTCTTTTGAAGGATCATGGCTTTCAACAGGCTTTCCTTCTTCATCTGTTGTCCCGGAAGTATCTAGTACATGTATAAAAACATCTGCCTGCCTTAAATCATCTAGAAACTGGTTTCCAAGGCCTTTTCCCTCGCTTGCTCCAGGGACAAGACCTGCAACATCCATTAATTCAACAGGAACAAAACGATTTCCTTTTATACAAAACCCATGGCTAGGCTGGCATTTTACTCCAAATTCCTTTTCAATGCATTCTACTTTTACATAGCCGACACCATGATTTGCTTTAATTGTTGTAAAAGGATAAGGAGCGATTTCAACTTCTGCCAAAGTCGCTGCTTTGAAAAAAGTGCTTTTACCAGAACTAGGCTTGCCGACAAGTCCGATTAACATAATATATTAGATTAAAAATTAGTTTATATAGATATTTCTTATTGATTATTATATCTTATTTTTATTTAATAAATATTGCAAGTTTAAAGTTTTATATCAGAGAAGTTATTTATAAAAGATTTACTATTCTGTTAGATATTTCTATTACGCAGCTTCTCCAGCGTTTTCTTCTATTTTCTTTTTAAGCCTTTTCCAGATTAATATTATCAAAAGGATAATTAAGATTAATAGAATTAAGCTTATCAAATACATTATTATTCTGCTGATTATGCTTGTTCCTTTTTTCTCCAGCACTTCAAAATGCGCGCTGGAAGGTGCAACGCCGTTTGGATATCTTAGCTCAAGCCCGACAACGTATTTTCCAGAAGGAAGAGTTCCTGTGTCAAAGTTCCTGTTTAATTCTGTCAGCTTATCAACAAGCAGGGTTTCTGATTTTGTCAGATATATTTTTCCAGAATAGTCTCTTATTGTGAAAAGAAGGGTGACATCAAGCCTTTCAGGATCTCCCAAAGGGATTAATGTGACCTTTGTTTTTAATTCATCACCCTGCTGAACCTGATAATTTTTGTTTAATACAACTAGATTTGAATCAAACAAAAGAAGTTTTGTTTTTACATTTAAGGAAACTAGAACTGTTTTTCCACCAATATTAATTGTTCCTGTGAAAATTCCGGGCTCGCTCAAAGCAACAAAAATAACTTTAAAATCAACTGTTTGCCCTGCAGGAATTGTGAGGGTTGTATTTTCAAGAATAACATGGCTTTCAAGTGTTGATTTGCTTACTCCGACTGTAACAGAACTTGTTCCGTTATTTGTGACTTTTATTGTTCTCTCAGCTGTTGTGTCAATTGCAAGATTAATGTTAAACTCTGTGGGAAAAAGAGTTATCTTTGTGGGCGTTACTGCGGCGCCACCTCCGCCGCCAGGAGTTTCTCCGCCCCCTGGAACCTCTGTTTGACATGCACTTGAGCAGCCGTCGCCTGAAACAATATTTCCATCATCGCAGGTTTCGCCGGTTTCTATAATACTATTTCCGCAAACAGGAACAGAAACCACTGCTCCGGTAATTCCTGAAAAAAATCCTTCAATATACTTGTCTGTTACAGCTGTCTCATTGCCTCCGCCAGCATTGACAGAAATAATGTCGGCTGAAATTATGGGGGAAAAGAGTGTTATTAATATGAAAAAGAAAATTGTTATAATCAAAAATCCCTGGGGGTTGGTATTAAAACTTCCATTTATTGGCTTGTTATCTAAAAACCCCATACCTTTTTTAAACAAAAATCATTAATAAAGTTAATTATAATTCAGAGAATAAAAATTTGGTTTGCAATCAATCATAAATAAATCTAAAAGTAGAAACTATTTTATCTATAACAAGAGTCTGGGTGGATAAATTTTGAATTGATTCACCATAAGAATAAGCTGCAGTATAAAAATGGAAAAGTGTGTTGTTTTTAATAAAATCGATGTCACGCGAACTAATATTAGTATAGCCCGCATCAGGAACTTTATATGTTCTTTTTACAGCTTTTATACCATCAACATAAATATAAGGGTGTGTAATACAATCGTTTTTATTTCCAGCATAAATCTTGCATGTTCTATTTTCAATATTAGTGGAAAGAGAGGGTTCAAAAATCTGAACCACTATAGCTAAATCTTGATGCTCAAATGCTGTTGCTTTTCCTGTTGCAAGGTCAGGGCTCACAATGGAAAAAGAATATTGATCTTGCATTTGTCGAAAACTTTTTTCAATCCACCCAGGGGGAGTCTTTAATTCAAAACCATATTCTTTATTTTGATAAGTTGGCCAATTGTTAGGAATATTGAATACAGGTGATTCTATTGCAGATGAATTAATACCTTTTATTGAATCTCTTTGCTGACTCCATACAAAAAATATTAGCGCTAAAATCAAAAAAAAGAGAACAGTTGCAAAAACATTTCTTCTTTTTCGTGACATTTTTAATCAAATCAATGAGCAGCCTGAGTTACTGTTCCACTTACACAGGCGTTAGCACCGCATAAAAGACTTGGGTCAGAAACATAAGTTCCGGTTTGACCAGCATTCGGTACTGAACCAACAAATCCAATAACGCCATTGGGAAAAAGAGGATCACATTGTTGTCCACTATTTGTATCACATTGGCCTCCGGTCCCTGTATATTGATAAGTAGGGGGGGTATTGCAGTTAGCTACTCTCTGGTCAGATGTACAATCTATAGCTCCACATAAAAGACCAGGAGTAATCCAAGTACCAGTATTGCCACAAGTAACAACCGTTGTAAAACCTGGCACCCCATTTGGATAAAGATTGTCACATGGTTGTCCGCTATTTGTATCACATTGACCTACTGCAGGCATTGAGCCAACACCCCCCGATATCTCTGGAGTACTGCCACTACTGCAGTCATAATCCCAAGAACCGTCCCCACGATGAGCAGTGAACCAAGCAGTTTGACCCGGGTAAGCATCAGCATTTTGATCATAACAATCTGTTCCTAAACTACTATTAATCAGAACATATCCTGAATGTGTTGGACCGGTTGCAGAATAAATCATAGTAGTACTATCTCCAGCATAACCATCTTCGTCTGCATCAGAATAATAAAGATAACCTTGGGTTCGTATAGAAGCACTTGAAGTTTTAATAATATGCGAACCGCTTCCAAGAACTAATTGAAAACCATGTGTAACCAATACTGAATTTGCATTTAAGGTTAAATTAACCGCATTTCCTGAAGACCCTAAACTAAGCATCCCGCCCATTAATCCCCCCACAACACCAGGATTTAAACTACAATCTTGAGTTATAGTGTAAGGACCATTTTGATTGCTTAAAGGAATTAAAGTATTACAATCAACGGCATCTGTCCACGTTAAAGTTATACTATCAGTATTTCCTCCAGAATCTGTAGCAGTGATAATAGTTGTATATGTATCAACATGAGTATCTAAGACAATCCAGTTTGCAGACCAGATTTCATTTTCTCCATCTTGCCCTATTTTTATAAAAGTTAAATCAGAAGAACTATAATCCAATTCTGTGTGAGAGTTAACATTTGTTATAGTATTCGGAGAATAAACTGTAACTGTAAATGTTTGCAAATCCCCCAAAGATACGTCAAGAGGGTCAACGACTGCGTTCTTAAACTCTGGATAACCTTCTCCAGAAATAGTATATTCAAGTCTTTCTACACCAGAAAATCCATTTTTTGCAAAATTTCCTGTTATTATACCATCTGTTCCCATAGACTTATTTGAAGAAATATCAAATTCGTCTGCAACACCGCCGGCAGATTCTTTTCCAGAACTCGTCTTATATATAGGAACAACAGAGACTGTCTTTAATGTTGCAGGATTTATCTTTGTTAAAGTTAATGTAAATGTTCTTGTATCCAACTGGTCCAAAGAAGCATTTTCTCTTATTATTTCTGAATCTGTTCCATTAGAAAATATAAAATTCATTCCTACAAATTCTCCTTCACCTGCATTTCTTTTTACTATAACCACTACCACATTTTCTCCTTCAATTTGAACACTTTTTATTTCTAAATCAAGCGTGTAGGTTCCAAGTTCTATCTGTTCTGCTCCTGAGCGAAGAAGATTTTGAACAACAACCCATATAACTCCAACAGCGACAAGAGTTAAAAGAATAATTATTAACGTAGCAACAATTGTGGACAAACCCCTTTTTTCCATTCTCTAAAACAGGAATTTAATATTTATAAAGTTTGTTTTAAGGAAAATTTCCTGTTAATTATCGTACTCTTGGTCTAAACGTAGGGAATCTGGCTAAACCAGGAACAGTAATTGTACCAATAACATTAGAACTGTTTAAGTTGATTATATTAAATATTGAACTTCCCATTGTAGCATAAATAATTCTATTACCTTCTGGAGAAATATCCGGATCTAGTTCACTACCAGGTATATTAATTTGTCTTAAATTCCCATTAAAATATTTTATACAAAAATCAAATTCCCCTGATAGAGTATTGTTTGATCTAAAAAGTATTCCAGAACCATTTGGAAGCCATCTTGGAGCTCCTGATATAAAGGAATCATTTGTGAATACAATTCTGTTTGTTCCGTCAGTATTTATAATATTAATTTTACCATTATTTTCAAAGGCAATTCTTGTTCCATCTGGAGAAATCCTTGGATCTGCAAGAATATTTCCCGATGGTGCTCTATATATCTCGTTAAAACCTGTTCCATCTTCATTTACAATTCCCAAACCAGATATAGTTGAAAGATTAGTATAAATTACGACTAACCTATTTCCATCTGGAAACCATGAAGGATTCATTATGCTCCAAGAATTTTGAACCAATCTTCTCTGCCCACTTCCATCTGCATTAGAAATATAAACTGAATAATCAATTCCAGAATTTTGAAATGCTACCATCTGTCCATCTGGAGACCACGAGGGGGTTATATTCTGAAGCCCACTAGTTAATTTTCTTAAATTTGTTCCATCTAAAAAAATAGTATAAACCTGATCTCCTTCTAGGGGAGGATTTCCATTTGTACCAGGGATGATACTTGAAAAAGCAATCTGATCTGGAGAAACTTGGTGATTAAGAACAATCTGATTTAAAATTCCTGTCGCTGTTCTTGTATTAATTCCTATTGAATAAGGCTTAACAGAATCTCCAGAGAATACTTTTATTTCATTTCCGTTTAAATTTGATTGAACTATATTGTCTAAAGAAGTTATGCCGGTAGCTATAACGGGATTATCTTCTGGATTTCTGTCAACAATGCTATCTATAGTTGTTGTAGCTGTATCATTTGTGTATATATTGGGAATTCTTCCTGTATATAATACTGAAGCATAATCCGGAACATTAACACAGGTAGTATCTGGTTTCACACCACTAGCTTCCAAAACAAAACATGTTTGTCCTTTTTGATTTTGCAGAATTGATTCAGAGTATATATGTCCTGTTATTGTCCTTGTGTTTATCAGATTTCCGTTATGCAGAGTTTTTCTTGTTGCAGAAGCCAAATTTTCCAATGTTGCTGTGTAATTTATGCCAACATCCCCGACAAGAGCAGCTGTCTGAGAAAAACCTTGTTCTGGTTTGTTAGGATCACAGCATGCAGAAAGACCTAAAAGAGCAGATGCTCCCACAATCCTACCTAAATGCTTTTTAGAATACCTTAAAACTCTTCCGGCTCTTGCTAATTCCTGACAGACATCGCTTTTCTTTATCCTCTGTATTAGCGAATTTTCCATAATAATTCTTAGTCTTTGAAATTTATAAGCTTTGTGGTTTTGTTGTCACTTAAAAGGAGAAATAAAAGGGAGTTATTTCTTTTCTGTTAAAGAAGGCAGAGGGGAACTATTGTGGTTATATAAATTTCCTCCTAACTTTTGCCAATCAAACCTGCTGGCAGTCAATCTGTATGAAACTTCTTCATCTATTTGGCTTCCATAAATTGTTATTGTTTTTTTAACAGGATCTTTCTTATACCATACATGACCGTCAAACCCGGGGGTTAATATTATTTGTAAGTTTTCAAATTTAGAACCAAAATCAGTTATTTGATAGAACAACCATAAATCAGAACCTCTTTCAAGTTTTGTAAAGTCTATTAAATAAGTACTCTGACTATCTAAATTAATTGTTCCTGAAACTTCTTCTTTTAGCCCTACTATTGCGGGGGCATATGTTGCATAAGTTATATTATCTATAGTATAGGCTGGGTCAAACATACCACTGGTACTTGTAAACTTTGTTGCATTTACTTCTCCAATAACATTTAATGTGCTTTGTGGTGTCGTCGTCCCAATGCCAACATTCTTATTAGATATAATTCTCATTGCCTCACCACCACCAGGCACGAAAGTAATATTTCCGGCATTTCCTGCTTTCAAATTTATTGAAGGAACAAGAACCGTTGCAGATTGTCCTATATCAATATTTCCACTAGCATCCGCCCCTATTAAATTCCTTAATGAAACATTGTTATTAGTTGTATACGAATATATGGATGAACCAAAAGGCATAACTAAAGCAGCGTTAGTTTTTGTATCAGGGGTTGTTCCTGTTCCTGTAAATGTTCCATTCATAGCATAAATAACTCCATCTACCTGCAATTTTGCAGAAGGATAATTATTTCCAATACCAACTTTATGATTAACTAAGTCGACAAAAAGAACATTAGTATCAACACTGATATTTCCATTATTTGTCGTGTATAAATTTGTTCCATTTGTAAATTCAACATTTCCAGTACTGTCCATTCTCGCCTCTTGAACTCCGTTTGGATTAAATGTAATACTATTTGCTCCTGTAGAATATAATCCAAGCTGACTCGCAGAATATAAAATACCTCCGCTTGACATATTTATATTCCCTGCAACATCCATTTTTTGACTTGGCGTTGTCGTTCCAATACCGACGTTACCTGTATTCGCATTAACAAAAAAGTCAGAAGTATCTACAGTCAGATTATTTGTCATTACAACATTTCCGTTGAATGTATGATTATTAGTCAATCTTAGTGTTCCATTAGCAGCCATACCCCAGTCAATTAATGGGTTATTATTTCTGTAAACAACCCCTGTGACATTTACGTTACCCAAAACATTCAAAAGATTTTGTGGTGTTGTTGTGTTTATGCCGATGTTGCCACTACTATCAATTCTCATCCTCTCAGAAAGTGTACCGCCACCAGAATGTTTAGTTGAAAATAACAATGCAGCTCCAGTATCTGGTTCACTAGTCCAATCAGTATACAAGCCTGTAATTGCTGCACCGACTTGACTTCCTCCCGCGCTAACGTCAAATTGTAGTTCTGCCTTTCCGTTATAAGCAGCCGATTGAAGATTAATTATTCGCACTGCCGGATTATTAACACTACCAATAGCTTCAGCGGCAAGAGCACTTTTAGATAAAGTTAACTGTGCTAATGGACTTGCTGTCCCAATTCCGACATAGCCTGTATTTGCATTAACAAAAAGGTCAGATGTATCTACAGTCAGATTATTTGTCATTACAACATTTCCGTTGAATGTATGATTATTAGTCAATCTTAGTGTCCCGTTAGTAACATTAGCCCAGGTAATATGCTGCTGAAATCCAGTATAGTTCGCATTCCATAATGTTTCTGTCGGAGGACTTGTGGAATTATAGTAAGAATATGGATTATTCCACGACGTTGAATTGTAAAATGAGTAGGGATTTGTTTTCAAATATAATGTTGAATAGTTTGTATCATAAGTTGTCTGTTTCATTACTGTTCCATTCAAAACTTGTGCCCAAACTGTTCCATTCACCACATTAGCCCAACTTGCCATAGTTCCGTTGGTGATTTGTCCCCAGATTGTTCCGTTAATTACTTTGTCCCATGTGATAAGTGTTCCGTTAGTTGCTTCACTCCAGTCAATTAATGCTTTGTTGTTTCTGTAAACAACGCCAGTCACATTTGCATCTCCAATTACATTCAAAAGATTTTGTGGTGTTGTAGTATTTATACCAATATTACCAGTTTGATCTATTCTCATCTTTTCTGTTACTCCAAGAGCATCAGTTGCTCTTGTTCCAAAAGTAAGTGCACCATAAGCTCCGTTTTGAGCAACTGGTAAAATTGCAGAAATACTTGCTAAATTCTTTGAATTTGTTTGATAATAAAAATTAATTTT
>JAPLXX010000028.1 GCA_026395855.1 Candidatus Pacearchaeota archaeon
CAGAAATTCTATTCTTGAGCTTCTTTCAAAAAAATTTGATGCTCCTGCAGAAAACATAAAAATAAAATCAATCAAAGGAAATTTCGGGGCAAATAATTTTAGCATAGAGGCAAACATATACAGCTCAAAGCAGGAAAAAGATATAGTTGAATTAAAGAAAAAGAAAGAAGGAGGAGCTGCTCCAAAAAAAGAGCCTGTTGCTGAGAAACCAGCTGCTGCGGCACAATAAAAATGGGAAAAGACGCAAAAAAAGGAAAAAAGAAGCATAAAAACAAGCCCACTAGCAAGAAATATACCAAATATAAAATAGAAGGCGATACTGTTAAAAGGGAAAGATGCTGCCCCAGATGCGGACCAGGAATATTTTTAATGAATTCACAGGGAAGAGTTTACTGCGGAAAATGCCATTATTCCGAGTTTATGAAGAAAGAATAAAATTAAAATTTAGGTATATCTAAACCAGGTATTATTTTAAATGAATTATATTCTTGATTGTATATTTCTTGTTCAATTAGATTAATAACAGGAGGAAGTCTGCCAATCCTAAAGTGAGATGTTATTGATAACAATATAGTTTCTGTACCACATCCTGTATGCTTGCATGTTGAATATAGCCTTAATCCGCCTATTGCTGCATTTTCCCAATATTTTTCTCCTTTTACAAAACCCTTTCTCTCAAGAAATTTCCCCATATTTTGTTTAAATTTTTCTGATTTTTTCAGGGAAACTTCAACCTCCCAGCGACGTAATGCCACTTCTAAATTATCTGCCATCAAAAACCAAAGAAATTCCCAGCTTAAAAGATTAATTGTGGTGAGAAATTATAATAATTTACCAAATGTAACTACCAAATATAGTTAAACATAGATGTTGGAGGATTTCTTTCCTTTTTTACTATTTTTTCCAATAATCTTTCTGTAGCTTCTCTAAGTCTTTGTTTAACTTTTGCCAAATCTTCTTCATTTTCAACTCCGAATATGTCATTAATTTTTTCTCCTATATAAAATAAGACATAATGATTATCTATAACTCCTGCTTCAGTTCCATAATAATGTACAAGTGATGAACGAGGTACCACTCTATATCTAATATTTTTGCCTTTATGAGATACTCTTATCTTATAATTAAGTATTTTTGCTTCCTTCTCATTTGCCATGAAGATAGCTTGTTTAAGGTATTTTTAAAGATTATTACAAAAAATTATATGAATATGAATATGATTGCGTGGGGCAGATAATAAAAACTAAATGCTAATTCCACGACTTTTTATCTTTTGATTATTAAAAATTCTAACCCCTATCTTAATTCAGAATACCTTGCTCTTGCTTCTTCTTCCGAAACCGGCTGAGGAAAAAGATATATCTCTGAAAAAGGCATATTCCCGACTACTGAAGGATCTCCTAAAGTACTTACTGCAACATTAAATCCGCCCATTTGATTAGTAACTAAGCTTGCGTATAATTTATATGCTCCAAATTGACAGACTGCTTCACCGAATTTAGCTCCTAAGTCTTTTGTTTCTTTTGCAGGAGGTATTCTTGTCATTTGAGTTATTTTTGGTGTTGTCATTTTTTCTTTTCCCCTCTTTCCTTTCAAGATTTTTTTAGAACCCTTGGAGTGCTCCAGACCTCTTAAATTAGTGTGGCCTGAAGCGTCTCCTTGGGAAAAAGAGGTGATAAAATACAGAGATATTTCTCATATATAAATGTTTCGTTCCTGTTACTCTTTAAAAATGACAGTCGATGATTAATGTAAAGTGGTAATAACAGTTTATCACACTAGAGTTATTTAGGCACTACAGCCGATTATAATAGGCACTACAAAGGTCGGAATCAATTGGGCATTAAAACAAAATAGGCACTACATAAGAAGAATATTAGGCACTACAGAGCCTCATAGGATTTATAAATTTTGAATTATTGCAGTCTAAATGCATAAAGAGGAGCACAAATCCGTCGAACAAGAACAGCTTCAGGACATATTATTCAGCAGAGAAATAGGCTGGCAGGAAATAATATATGATTTAATCAATACAGAGCAGCTAGATCCCTGGAATATAGACATAATCATCCTCACAGCCAAGTATCTGGAAAAAATAGAAGGCTTGGAAGAAGCCGATTTCTTTGTTTCCAGCAAGGTTTTGCTTGCAGCTTCGCTTCTTTTAAGAATAAAATCAGAAATTCTCCTGAATAAATATATAAGGTCAATAGATGACATCCTCTTCGGCAAAAAAGAAGAAAAGAAATATGAACTGGAAAGAATAGAGCTTGACGAAAGCATACCAGAGCTTATTCCAAGAAGCCCAATACCAAGATTTAAGAGAGTTACGCTTCAGGAGCTCATAGATTCCCTAAACAAGGCAATTGTCACAGAAAATAGAAGAATCAAAAAAGAAATAGTAAACAAAAATGCACTTAGAGAAGTTGATATTTCTATTCCAAAAAAAAAATTCAACATAAAAAACAAGATAAGAGAGCTTTACGAAAAATTAATCCTGCATTTTAATGAGAATAAACATGAGACAAAAATATCTTTCACAGATTTTATCGGAACCAACAAGGAAGAGAGAATAATTGCTTTCTCTCCTTTGCTTCATCTGGATAACCAACAAAAAGTCTGGCTTGAGCAGGAAACCCATTTTGAGGATTTTGACATCTGGCTTCATGAAACTTATTCTGCAAACAACCCAGATCCTTTTGCAGATCTTAGGCAAGAGCTTGAGCAGGAACTGGAAGAATTAAGCGATGATGAAAAAGCTGCGCTTGAAAAGCCCAATGAGAATTTTGAAAATCCTCTAGGCAGTTTATGAATTAAAATGACTTCGCGAATTAAAATTCGCGTCGTAGGAGAATTGGCTGATTGATTATTCGGGGAAAAAATTTGTGAGGGATTCAGAGAAGTTGCTATCCTAAAAAAAGTCGCCTTAATATATTAAATTATTAACTAATCTTTATTATTAAAGTAACCCCCATAATAAAATATCTTTAAATAAAATTTACATTTCAATTATAAATATTCCCATATCCATATCTTATACTATACATCCTAATCTAACCTATAAAAACATAAAACACCTTAAAAACCAATCAATCTTAAATCAATCATGAAATTAGGTGTGTTATTTTCAGGTGGAAAAGATTCTACAATGGCTGCTCTTCTTGCAAAAAAACAAGGCCATGACATAGCATGCCTTATAACAATGTATTCTGAAAATCCAGACAGCTATATGTTTCATACACCTTCTATATTCAAAACAAAAAAACAGGCAGATGTTATGGGAATTCCCCTTTTAACAGGAGAAACAAACGGAATAAAGGAAGAAGAGCTCAAAGATCTTGAAAATGCAATTAAATTAGCAAAGAAGAAATATAATATAGAAGCTATTGTCACAGGCGCCATGCATTCTGAATACCAGGCTTCAAGAATTCAAAGAATCTGCGACAAGCTAAAGTTAGAATGTCTTAATCCTCTTTGGCATAAAGACGAGTTTGAGTATCTAAACGAGATAATAAAAAACAAATTCAAGGTTATAATAATTGGGGTCGCTGCTTATCCTTTGGGTGCTTCCTGGCTTGGAAGGGTTA
>JAPLXX010000023.1 GCA_026395855.1 Candidatus Pacearchaeota archaeon
AGCGCATTTATCTTTTTTAACATTTCTTTTATATCCTTGTCTGTAAATCCGTATAGTTTTTTAGTTTCTTCAAGCCCATGATCTTTAGAAAATTGGCATCCTGCACACATCAAGCCGTGCTCCATTAAGACAAGAATTGCATCAGGGCATTGCTCAATAATTTTGCTTATCTTTGTCTTTGATGTTATCTTCATATCTTATCTATTTGGGCAGCAACTTTAAAATCTTTCTCTGTCAAGCCCCCTGCAGAAACAGTGAACATCTTTATTTCCAGTTTATTAGAATCATAGAGCTTTATCTCGGGATGATGCTCTTCTTGCTCTGAAATTTGTGCTATCTTATTGATAAATTCAACAGCACCTTTGAAATCTGGAAATTCAAATAACTTTATTATGCATTTTCCGTTGTCTTCCAGATTCCAGTCAGCAAGCTTTTCCATATTCGCATTAATCAAGGATATGGGCAAAAGTTCCATGAACAGAAAAGCAATTTGGGTTTCAAATAGTTTTCGATGATTTCGGCTTTGCACAAATCTGTGCATCTTGCGCAAAGTTAGAATTTTACTGGGAATTTTACTCCCAAAACATTACAAGCATTAAGGAGATAAGGATTAACTTCTTTCTCTAATTCAAAGAATTTATTAAATTCAGCTTCAAAATCCAAAACTTTGGTGGGATTTTCAGGGTGTGGAGACCATCCGACTTTTTTATCAGAGGGTTCCTCGTTAGTAAAATAAGAAGGAGTTATATGTGCAAAATAATTTCTTATTTTCGACATCCCTTTTAATTTTGACAAAATTTTAGACAATCTTTCAGCATCAGAATCTTTTATTATTTTTGCAAAGAGATCAATCCTAAGAATAGTTTGAAAATAAGAATTGTGTAAAACTCTAAAAATAAAATCTTTATTTGATTCATGAAAGTAATAATTGCTTATTATCAGATTTATCATTGTTTCAACATTATTAAATTTATCAAGAACGTTATCCCTTAAATACCAAAATCTTGTTCTGTCCATTTTTATATTATAAAAACTAATAATTTAAACTTTATATTTATTGAGATTGATATTATAATCTTTAAAATAAGAGGAAGGATAAAAACCGAAGTTCTAATCCTTCCGTGTCTTACCGAAGTAAGACAAGAAACTAAGGAACTTATAGTTTATATTTTTTTCGGATAACATTAACTTTTAAAAAAGAAGATGTTCTTTTTATTTTGCCCGCATCGCATAATGGTCGTGCACCTGCCTCGAAAGCAGGACCCTTCGGGGCTTCCAGGTTCGATTCCTGGTGCGGGCGTGTCTGAATAAGCATTCGTCCAGGCGTGGTCAAATGCGGGCGTAGGCTTTTTATATTTGGATTTTATTAGAACCACATGAGAAACAAATTACATTAACCTTTGTAATTAGCATTATATTCTTCTTTCTGGCTCTTCTGATTTTTGTTGCCCGGCAAAGCCTTGATGCTATTTTAATTCCGACAGGACCTTCTTATGATATAGATGCTAAGAGAACAAAAAAAGCTTATGAAGAAGGAAAAGAAAATAAGGGTCAGGTTTACCTGATCAGCGGAAGAATAGACAAGCCGTTAAAAACCTCTCAAGTATATAGTATTTACAAACAGTTAAGAGGTTATGATATACATCCAAGACAAATGTTAATAGAAGGGAAATCTGCAAATACTTTAGAAAATGTTCTTTTCTCTTTGGAAAAATTGAAAAAAAGAGGCGCTCATGATATTGGAATTGCTTCAAGTCCTATTCATTTAGACAGATTTGAATATATTATAAAGAAGGCAAAAGAAAAAGGGATTATTGATAAAAACTTCAGGGTGCATAGGCTTGAAACAGATGAAAGTTTCAAAGAATGGTTTTATGGTGTTCTTGCAAATTTAAAAGAGAAATACAGGCTAAGAAAAGGAATTCCTAAAAGATAAAAAATGCGCCGGCCGAACACAGATTAAATGTAGTCGGTTCTCTAACAAGCTAATGACTAATTATCTGACTTTTTTTATAATCAGGATAATCAACACAATTATTCCCCGGAGAATAATAGCTGATAAAACCAAAAAGAATGTGTCGCTGGGAATGATTATCTTGTTCTGTTCTGAAGCTTGTTCTTTTTCTCCGATTACAAAATAACTAAAACCGGTTAATTCTGTGCTGTAATAGTAATAGTTCCTGTCAGAAGAATCATAAGTTGTATTTAGCTCTGTCCATCTATTTTCATCAGGGAAGAATTTGAAAAGAGCTATGTTGTTTTTATCAAGGCTGTTTGTTTCTGTCCAGTTTTTTTCAACCTGGAAATTTAAGGTTGCATTTTT
>JAPLXX010000056.1 GCA_026395855.1 Candidatus Pacearchaeota archaeon
CAGTTTGCACCTGTTGAATTTATTTCAAGAATTGCAGCGCTTAGTGTTCCTGTATCTGTCCAGTTTACATTATAACTCACTGCTCTATTTGGAAGAGGACTTGTTTCGTTTGTAGATGGAAAGAAATATGCAGGAGGATTGTCTGCCTGAACAACATATATTTGGGTAGAGGTTACATTTGACTGATTGTTTGGAAAATCAAATCCCCATTGCCGCCAGCCAATTGCTTTTCCTGCACAAGCAGATGGAATTACCCATGTTAAATTACTTTGATTATAAGAACCTGCAATATCTATGCTTGAAACATTTGCTGTAGTATCACAACCTGCTCCTGTTCCGTTTACTTCTAATATTGCTAAACTTAATTCTCCATCATCTGTCCAGCTTACATTGTGAATCACAACAGCTTCTGTCGCAGGATTTGAATTATTTACATTTGGGTTAGACCATTGGGGGAGATTATCTGGAAAAGTTGCTGTTGTAAAATTATATGTTACATTTCCTAAGCTTCCTGCTGTTGGTGCTGTTGCACAATAACTTGTTCCTCCACCTGCCCCTTTTGCTTCTGTTGTCACAGAAGTGTTTGACATTGTTGAATAAACAATATAGATTATTCCTCCTCCACCACCACCCCCACCACAATCATCTGTTCCTGCTCCCGGTGCATTTCCACCTCGTCCTCCTGTTACATTTAATTTAGCACTATTAAGATTTATAGAAGATCCAGATAAAATAAGATGCCCCCCGCTTCCTCCCCCTCCTGCTCCCTGATCTGTTGAGGAACCAGCAATTCCTACATTACCAATTAAACTTATATTACCATTAATTTTTATTACACCAATTCCGACATCTATTTTTAATCCAGCTCCTCCTCCTGCACCTGTTCCTCCGCCATCTGTTGCAGCTCCTCCACCGCCAGAACCACCTAAAAGAGTTACATCACTTGTTGAACCATATGAATTTCCAGCAGAGCTTCTAATACCTGTTTGCATTCCACCGAGACCTCCTTTTCCTCCAAATCCACCTCCACCACCACCTGCAGAAGCTGTGTTAACAGTTCGCCCTCCACCTCCACCACCACCTCCATTGGGTAACGTTTTCGCAGCCCCAGCTGTCCAATTATTTCCATTTTCTCCCTGAGTTCCATTACCTGAATTACCCGTATAAGCAGCTCCCCCTCTTCCCCCTCTTCCCTGACCTGTAATTATTCCTCCTGATTCAACTGTGAAATTTCCTGCTGTGCCCAAACTAATATTTAACCAGCCAGTGTTTACCGTCGCGTTTCTTGCACAGATTTGCAAAATTCCTGTGCTTGTGACCAATATTTTATCATATCTGGCTTCATTTCCACAAAGTTCTACTGTTCCTCCTGAGATTACCAATTCAGATGTTGGGTCAATAATATGGTCAAATTCAACAGAGCCTGAAATAACTTTTAGGTCAAAAGTATCCTGGGAGTTTTGTAGATTAGTTAAAATAACTTTGTTGTATTCGTTTGATGTTAAAGAATTAAAAGTTGCAATTTTTTTTGTTTTATCTTTTTCATAAACTTCAATATAAGGATTTCCAGAGATAACTCTCGGATAAATTGTTATATCGTTGCTGTTTGTAAGATTTTTTTCAAATGTTACTCTTACATGCTCACCGTCGTTTATCGACTCGCTCCAGATATTATCTAATTCTCTGACTTCATTGTAAATGTCTGAAATAAATTTCATGTTGCTATCAAGGTGCTCTGCTTTTGTTATTACAATAATTTCAAAAGTTTGTTCAGATAAATGCGGAACAATCCATTCCACATAATCATAGATTCCGTTGTTGTTTTTATCTTGGACAGAAGAAGATTCGACATATGTATTATTTTCAAGCCAGTGAATTTTTATTTGTGAAGGATTTCTGATGTTAAGATTTTCAGAAAGATTTGTGAAAGCAAGAACATTTTCATAATGAAGATTTTTTGGGCTTATGATAGTTATTCTTTTTCCTTTTTCAATATCTTTTTCAGAAGATTGTGGAGCAGGTGTTTCATAACTTATTTCATATTCTGTCGTGTTTGTTTCATTGATTTCAATCCCAATTTGCTGATTTGATTCTTGCTGAACAGCAAATCCTGTCAATCTTGTGATGCGTCTAAAGAAATTTAATATCCTCGATTTCCCTCCTGTTTCTGAAATCACTGCACCTGTCATGCTGAATCCAATATTTGTTTCAGAAGACGAAGAAGATTTTTCCTGGAAAGGACTTGTTTGATTTGGAAAAACCTCCTCCGAATTTTCTCCTGAATATGATTTGATAATTTGAATATCCTCTGCTTCTTTTGGGAGATTCAACCTTATATCTGAAGGAATGTTCAATGAAATTGTTTTTATCCATTTAACAGGCTGGCCAAGAACAGCTTGCTGTTGAAAAGTGTTTATCGTTGCATTTATTCCAGGGTCTGCTGCAATTTCCTGGTCTTCCTGAACTGCAAATCCTGTAAACTGCAAAGCTGATTGGCTTAAAAATAAAATAACAAAAACCAATGCAATAAAAGAAAGAGCGATAATTGGAATGCGGGTTTTAGCAATATTTTTTTTATGTTTTTTAATCAATCTTTCGCATTCTCTTATGTAATGCTCATAATACTCTATCCATCCTTTGATATCTCTCCCATCACGATGAAGATGAAGAGTTTCGACATAAAAACTGAAAGAAATTTTTCCAGAGGCATAGGATTCATGCAGTTTTTTCAGATAATTCTCAAAATATTTTTTTCTAATCTCTGCTTCTCTTCGCTTTCCTTTGAGTTCCTCTATAGAAGCTTTGGCTAAGCGAGTCCTTTCCATTACTTATCATTTATGTATTTATTCTTATAAATGTATGTATTTTATTATAAATACTTATTATTTATGTAATATTAAGGGAAATTCAAAAAATGCTATAAAATTCTTCTTTTTAGTTGGTTATATGAAAGATTTTTGGAATTCAAATGTTATGTTCTATCTCAAAAAAGTTTTTAAAACACAAAGTAGTGTATATTTTATGAAAAAAGAGATTAGGATTTCTATTTTTGCTATGATTGTTGTGCTTGCTGTTTTGTTTATGGTTTATTATCTTAATTTTAGTCCAACAGGATTTGCTGTTCTGAGTCAATACACCAGTGAATCAAGTTGTGTTTCTAACGGATATGCATGGGAAAATTTAACAGAGCAGAACTGCACTACAATAACAAATTGTGTAAATGAAACTATTAATTGTGAACCCTGCTTAGAATATGAAGATTTAAATGGAACGCAGGGAGACTGCATTACTTGGTCTTCTTGCCCTGAGGAAAATTGCACAGATACACAAGAATGCGTTAATATTATTGTTGGTGGTCAGTGTGTCGGGGATATTTGTGATTCAAGCCATTTAAGTCTATGCTTGAGTGAAACAACTTGCACAGGGGCAAGTGGTCACTGGTATAATAGTATCTGTAATGTAGCAGAACAGCCTTCATGCAGTAATGATTTGGATTTATGCTCTGATGAAAATAGCTGTGTTAATATTGGCAGCGGATACTGGTATGATGAT